>CAIXOY010000556.1 GCA_903921135.1 uncultured Gammaproteobacteria bacterium | reverse complement strand
GGGTAGCGCGGAGGGAAAGGCAGGCCCGACAGCTCTACCCGTTGACGACCCTCCTCCCACTTCGACTGGAACCCGGGCGTGGCCTTGCCGATGTCATGGCAAGCGATCAGATAGGCGACCCACCGGCGGGTGTCCTCCATGTCCATACCGAGCGGGAAGGTTTTCTGAAGATGCTTACCCCAGCGCGAAGGGCTTAGAAGTTCGAAGGCAACGGCAGCGACATCACAGATATGACGTACAACACTCAGACCCCCTGTGTCTGAGCTTTTCGCCCATACGATGTCTTCTGCGCCGATATCCATCTGTTCGGTTTTTATCGCCGTCATGGCTTGCTGTTCAGAGCTCTATACAGGGCCCGGTCCTGCCGTACTGTGCGGAGCCTTGACCTCACCAGGTGAGGCTTACACTCGAGCTATTGGGGCAGGCAAGACCTCTCAATCACCACCCCCACCTCCTCCGCCCAGGGCACCGCACCGGGCTTCGCGAGCTTCAGCCGGAGCCAGCTGATCCCAAACTCGGCGATCAGCGCAGCCGCAATCCCCTCGGCCAGCCCCTCGATGAGTTGCAGGGTGTTCTCCTCGACCATCGCCCGCACGCGGGTGGCCACGGCGTGGTAGTCGAGGGCGTCGGGCAGCGCGTCGCTGGCTGCGGCTTCGCGCGTGGAGAAGCGCATCTCCAGATCGATCACCAGCGTCTGGCGGATGTGGCGCTCCCACTCGTAGACGCCGATCACGGCATCGGCGCGCAGGCCGCGGATGTAGACGATGTCGCTCACGCGATGGGCTCCAGGCTTTCCATGGGCCAGCGGGCCTGCGCGCGCACGGCAAGGCCATCGTGCTGGCCGGCCTGCAGGCGCAGGCAGCCGGCCAACGCGATCATCGCGCCGTTGTCGGTGCAGAACTCCATGCGCGGGTAATACACGCCCCAGCCGCGGGGTTCGGCCATCTCGCGCAGCCGCGTGCGCAGCCGCCGGTTGGCGCTCACGCCGCCCGCCATCACCAGCGTTGTAAGGCCGGTCTGCTCCAGCGCGCGGCGGCATTTGATCAGGAGCGTATCGACCACCGCCTCCTGGAACGAGGCCGCGATATCCGCTCGCTCGCGCTCGCCGAGCCCGCCCGTGCCTGACGCGACATCCTTGATCAACGTCCCCGTGAAGGTCTTCAAACCGCTGAAACTGAAATCGAGCCCGGGACGCGTGGTCATGGGCCGGGGAAAGTCGTAGCGGGCCGGGCCGCCGCCTTCCGCCAGGGCCGCGAGTTGCGGGCCGCCGGGGTAGCCCAGGCCAAGCATCTTGGCCACCTTGTCGAAGGCCTCGCCCGCGGCGTCGTCGAGGGATTCGCCCAGAATGCGGTAGCTCCCCACGCCCGCCACCTCTACCAACTGGGTGTGACCGCCAGAGACAAGCAAGGCCACGAAGGGAAACTGAGGCCCCTCGGGTTCGAGCAAGGGGGCGAGCAGGTGCCCCTCCATATGGTGAACGCCCACCGCGGGCACGCCCCAGCCAAAGGCGATGGCCCGCGCGGTGCAGCCCCCCACGAGCAGGGCGCCCAAGAGGCCGGGGCCCGCGGTATACGCCACCCCGTCGATGTTTTCCCGGGTGCTGCCCGACTGCTCGAGCACCGTCTGTATCAAGGGCAGCAGCCGGCGCACGTGATCGCGCGAGGCCAGCTCGGGCACCACGCCGCCGTAGTCCGCGTGCAGGGCGACCTGCGAATGCAAGGCGTGCGCGAGCAGGCCCCGGGTGGAGTCGTAGACCGCCACACCCGTCTCATCGCAG
>CAIXOY010000555.1 GCA_903921135.1 uncultured Gammaproteobacteria bacterium | reverse complement strand
GGTAGGTCTGGATTCGGTCTCGACCTTCGAGTGCATTGTCGAGCGCGATCACCACTTCTTCATGGAAATGAACACGCGCATCCAGGTCGAGCACCGCGTGACGGAGCTCTGCTACGGGCTGCGCTTCCACAACCCCGAGGAGCCTTCCGAGGCCTTTGTGGTGGAGTCGCTGGTCGAGGCCATGGTGCTGCTCGCACGCCACGGCAAGCGTCTGCCGAAGCCCGAGCGCGTGCATCGCCACAACGCCTCGCTGGAGGCGCGCCTGAACGCCACCAACCAGGCGCTCGCACCACACGCGGGCGGCGTGATCCGCACCTGGTCGAATGCGGTTCCCGGCGAGATCCGTGACGATCAGGGCATCAGCATCCACAACCCCGACACTGATGTGTTCATGTCCTACACCCTCGCGGGTGCCTACGACAGCAACATCGCGCTGCTGCTCACCGTAGGCGGGGACCGGCCGGACGTGTACCGGCGTCTCGCAGAGATCCTGCGTGTCACGCACCTCGCGGGCAAGGATCTGGCGACCAACCTCGAGTTCCATTACGGCCTCGTGAACTGGTTCCTCGGTGCGAACGTGCAGGCGCGCCCGACCACCCGATTCATCGTGCCTTACCTGACCGCCGTTGGGCGGTTGCGTCAGCGTGCGGAGGCACTCGATGTGGAGCACGCGCTCGGCGACATCCGTCGCCGGCTGCTTGCGGCGGAAAGCGATGCCGCCAGCCGCAAGTCACTCGCGGAGTGTGTCGACCGCAAGCAATCCCTGCTGTTGCGTCCGGTGCACAAACTCTTCGCTGAGCCGCACATGCTGTCGGGTTGGCTGAGCATTCATCGCGCGGCCTTCACCGTGTCTGGTGGCAAGATTGCCTTCAACACGAACCCCGTGGAGTTGCTGGCCGACACCTACCACTACCTGAACATGGATTTCCGCGCGGGCACACCGCCGGCCTACATGATCTGGGATCACGACAACGCCCTGCTGCAACAGGCGCTGTCTTTCTATGCGAAGGCCGTGGAACTGACGGGCCTCACCGAATGGACCGCGCTGGATGGCGCCTTGCGCGCGTCCACGGCGCCAACTGCTGTGAGCGGCGTCGAGTGGAGCGCCGTACGCGCCGCGCATCTGGGTTTCCAGGCGGGGATGGACGTGTTGCTGGTGCTGCCCTACATCGCGCAGTCCACCGGCTTCCATGATCTGTGTGTGAACGACGATCTCTCGATCGAGATTCCCGACGCGCTGCTCGATCCGAAGCATCAGGCCGAGATGGCGAAGGTGCTGGTGCCGCCGCCTGCCGCGCGCGCCGACGAGATCCTCGCGGCGAGCGGTGGCATGTTCTATCCGCGGGAAGCGCCGGGTGCACCGTCTTTCGTGAGCGAGGGACAGCATTTCAAGGCCGGAGATCCGCTCTACATCGTTGAAGTGATGAAGATGTTCAACCGCGTCTACGCACCCTTCAGCGGCACCATCGAGAAAGTGCTGCTGCATGGTGAGGGTGTGATCATCAAGAAGGGGCAACCGCTTTTCAAAGTGATTCCGGACGAGCAGATCGTGCTGGATACGCCCGAGCAACTGCGTGATCGGCGGGTGGCGGCCACGGCAGCGTTTCTGAAGAGTCTGGAGGCCGCATGATCACCGGGCTCGACCACATCGCGATCGCCGTTCCGGATCTGGAGCGGGCGATTCGCCGTTTCCTCGATGATTTCGGTCTGCCTTTGGACGGCACCGAAGACGTCGAATCCGCGCAGACCAGCACAGCGTTTTTCCCCCTGCCGCCCACGCACATCGAACTGGTGCACCCGCTGCGCGGCCAGGGGCCCATCGCGAAGTATCTCGAGAAAAAGGGCGGTGGCATCCACCACCTCTGTTTCCGTACCGACGACATCGACGCCGACGTGGAGCGCCTGCGCCAGAAGGGATACCAGTTTCTCTCCGATGCGCCGGGACCGGGTGCACACGGCTGCCGCGTGATCTTCATCCATCCGAAGAGTTGCGACGGCGTGCTGATCGAACTGAGCCAGCCGCCTGCCGGCCACTGATTCCGAGGATTTGCCCATGAGCACACAGGATTACCGCCCCGCCATTGCCGTCCTCGCCGACTGGGACAAGGCAGTGCGCAAGCAAACCGGCGGGAACGCGCCCGATTCGCTGGACACCATCACGCCTGAAGGCATCCGCCTGAAGGCGCTGTACACGGCCGAGGACGCCGCCAATTTGCCCTTCGCCAACACCATGCCGGGCTTCGAGCCCTTCGTGCGCGGGCCGCAGGCGACGATGTATGTGGGTCGCCCGTGGACGATTCGCCAATACGCGGGCTTCTCGACGGCCGAGGAATCGAATGCGTTCTACCGCAAGGCGCTGGCCGCGGGCGGGCAGGGCGTGAGCGTGGCCTTCGACCTCGCCACGCACCGCGGGTATGACTCCGATCACCCGCGCGTGGTGGGCGATGTGGGCAAGGCCGGTGTGGCTGTCGACAGCGTGGAGGACATGAAAATCCTCTTCGACGGCATCCCGCTCGACAAGGTCTCCGTATCGATGACCATGAACGGCGCGGTACTGCCTGTGCTGGCCGGTTATATCGTCGCGGCGGAGGAGCAGGGCGTCTCGCAGGAGCAGCTTTCCGGAACGATCCAGAACGACATCCTGAAAGAGTTCATGGTCCGCAACACCTACATCTACCCTCCCGCGCCCTCCATGCGGATCATCGGCGACATCATCGCCTACACCGCGCGCAACATGCCGCGCTTCAACTCGATCTCGATCTCGGGTTACCACATCCAGGAAGCGGGCGCTGACGCGGCACTCGAGCTGGCGTTCACGCTCGCCGACGGCAAGGAGTACATCCGCACCGCTATCGCGGCAGGGCTCGGCATCGACGAGTTCGCGGGCAGGCTGTCGTTCTTTTTCGGGATCGGCATGAACTTCTACATGGAGATCGCGAAGCTCCGTGCGGCGCGCCTTCTCTGGGCGCGCATCGTCGACGGCTTCGGGCCGAAGAGCGCCAAATCCCGGATGCTGCGCACTCACTGCCAGACCTCCGGCTGGTCACTCACCGAGCAGGATCCGTACAACAACGTGGTGCGCACCACCATCGAGGCAATGGCTGCCGTGTTTGGCGGCACGCAGTCGCTGCACACGAATGCGCTCGACGAGGCCATCGCACTGCCCTCCGAGTTTTCCTCGCGCATCGCCCGCAACACCCAGTTGATCATCCAGGAAGAGACGGGCATCACAGCGACCATCGACCCGTGG
>CAIXOY010000554.1 GCA_903921135.1 uncultured Gammaproteobacteria bacterium | reverse complement strand
GGCGACAGCGCTCTCGGGAACCGTGGGCCTCGGCAACATCGCCGGGGTGGCGGTGGCTGTGACCATCGGCGGGCCGGGTGCGGCGTTCTGGATGATCGTGGCCGCATTCCTCGGTATGGCCACCAAATTCTGCGAGTGCACGCTGGCCGTGAAGTACCGTCACGAGCGGCCCGACGGCAGCGTCTCGGGCGGGCCGATGTACTACCTCTCGCAAGGCATTGCCGCGAATTACCCGTCACTCGCACCGCTGGGGCGCTTCCTCGGGATCAGCTTCGCGGTGCTTTGCGTTTTCGGCACCATCGGCTCGGGCAATTTCTTCCAGGTGAACAACGCTTACCAGCAGGTGCTGCTGATCACGGGCGGGGAAGACAGCGTTCTCGCCGGCCGCGCATGGCTCTTTGGCGCCGGCATGGCGGTGGCCACAGGCGTGGTGGTGCTGGGCGGCATCAGCCGCATCGCGAAGGTCACGGACAAACTCGTGCCGCTGATGGCGGGCATCTACCTTCTGGCAGGCCTCGTGGTGATCGGCGTGAACGCCGAGCACATCCCCTCGGCACTCGCGCAGATACTGGTCGGGGCCTTCAGCCCGGAAGGCGTGCAAGGCGGCATGATCGGTGTGCTGCTGCAGGGTTTCCGCCGCGCGGCGTTCTCCAACGAGGCAGGCATCGGTTCAGCGCCGATCGCGCACGCCAGTGTGAAAACCAGCGAGCCCATGACCGAAGGTCTGGTCGCACTCTGGGAGCCCTTCATTGACACGGTGATCATCTGCACCATGACCGCACTGGTGATCGTGATCTCGGGAGCCGCAACGATCGACCCCTCCGCGCAGGGTGTGGCCCTCACCTCGGTGGCCTTCGGCACGGTCATGCCCTGGTTCCCGTACGTGCTCGCCGTGGTGGTGATGCTGTTCGCCTACTCCACGATGATCAGCTACTGCTACTACGGCACCAAGGCGGCCAACTACCTCTTCGGCGAAACCGCCACCGTCGACGTCTGCTACAAGCTCTTTTTCCTGTCCGCCACGGTGGTGGGCGTGACGATGGAGCTCGATCAGCTGGTGGATTTCGCCGATGCCATCTACTTCCTGATGGCGGTGCCGAACGTGATCGGCCTGTACTTGCTGGCACCGGTGGTGCGGCGCGAAATGCGGAGCTACTTCGACCGCCTGGCCCGCGGCGAGATACGCCGCACACGCGAGGCACCGGAGCACCTGATCGGCTCACCCTGACACGGAGGTATCAATGCTTTTCCGCGCGAACATCCTGTTCGTCTCGCTCGCAGTGCTGATCGCGCTGCCAGCACGCGGGAGCGATGCAGACAAGGCCCTCGACGCCTTCTTCGCCCGCGAATGGGACTACCAGATGGAGCAGTCCCCGCTCTGGGCCAGCAGCCTCGGCGATCTGCGCTGGAACGCCCGTATCGATGATGTCTCACTGGCCGCGATACAGCGCCGCCAGCAGCATGATCGCAACGCACTGGCCGAACTGCAGGCCATGCCCGTCGCGGGGCTCAGCACCCGCAGCCTTGAGAATCGCGAGATCTTCCTCGACCGCCTGCAGGGCGCGGTCGAGGGCCAGCGCTTCCCCTACGAACTCATGCCCGTGAACCAGCAGTACAGCCTGCCGGGCGGATTGGCAGCAGATCTGGCGCAGGCCCCGCTTGATTCGGTGCACCACGTCGAAGACTACATTGCGCGGCTCGAGCAGGTGCCACAGGCGCTGCAACAGCTGGAGGACGTGCTTGCCGAGGGCGCCAGGCGCGGCATCACGCCACCGCGCGCACCACTCGCCAAGGTGGAGCCGCAACTGGCGGCCCTGGCCACGCAAGCGCTGGAACAGAGCCCCTTCGTCACGGCGCTGGCGAACCTGCCCTCGTCGATCCCCGCGGGAGAGCGCGAGCGGCTGCAGGCGCGTACGCGCGCGGTCGTCCGGGACAAGGTATTGCCCGCCTACCGTGAGCTCCTGTCGTTCTGGAGTCGCGACTACTACCCGAAGACACGCGAGAGCATTTCGATTTCCGCGCTGCCGGAAGGCAAGGCCTGGTACGCGCATGCCGTGCGCCACCACACCACCACCGACATGACGCCCGAGGCCATCCATGCGCTGGGGCTCTCGGAGGTGAAGCGCATTCGCGCCGCCATGGAACAGGTGAAATCGGAAGCCGGGTTCGAGGGGAGCATGGAGGAGTTCTTCCACTTCCTGCGCACCGACCCGCGCTTCTACCACACCGATGCTCCCTCACTCCTGCGCGCCTACCGAGACATCTGCAAGCGCATCGATGCCGGGCTGCCACGGCTCTTCGGCACCCTGCCCCGGCTACCCTACGGCGTGAGCGAGATCCCCGCGCACGTCGCCCCCTCGGCCACCACCGCCTACTACCAGCCCGGCTCCCCGGGCGCAGGACGGGCGGGGCTGTTCTTCGCCAACACCTACCGGCTGGAGACGCGCCCGACCTGGGAGATGGAAGCGCTCTCGGCACATGAGTCCGTCCCGGGCCATCACCTGCAGATCGCGCTCGGGCAAGAACTCGAAGGTCTGCCGAAGTTCCGCACCGAGTCCGGCTATACGGCCTTCGTCGAGGGCTGGGCCCTGTACAGCGAGAGTCTCGGGCCGGACCTGGGGCTCTATCAGGATCCGTACTCGCGCTTCGGACAACTCACCTACGAGATGTGGCGCGCGGTACGGCTGGTGGTGGATACCGGCATCCACGCCTTCGGCTGGAGCCGGCAGCAGGCCATCGACTATTTCATGCAGAACGCCGGCAAGCAGGAGCACGACGTCACTGTCGAAGTGGACCGCTACATCACCTGGCCCGGCCAGGCGCTCGCCTACAAGATCGGTCAGCTGAAAATCCGCGAGTTGCGCACACGCGCCGAGACCGCGCTCGGCGAGCGCTTCGACGTACGCGCCTTCCACGACGTGGTGCTGGGCAGCGGTGCGTTGCCGCTCGCCGTGCTCGAGCGAAACGTGGACACCTGGATCGCCGCCACCGGACAATCCGGCAACCTGCCAACGGAGGCTCGCAAGCCGTGAAAAAGACCTCATTCCTGGCCGCACTCAGCTGCGCCGCGCTGCTCTCTGCTGCTGCGCTTGCGGAAGACCTCGTTGTACACGCCGGCCAGTTGCTTGACCGGCCCGGCAAGGCACCGCGCGGCGCCTCCACCGTGGTGGTGCGCGACGGGCGCATCCACGCCGTGGAAGACGGGTTCCGGACGCCAGCGGAACTGGGGCTCGGGTCTGCGCAGGTGGTGGACCTGCGCGAGCGCTTTGTGCTGCCGGGGCTGATCGACAGCCATGTGCATCTCGCCTCCGACACGGGCGGCGTGGGCGGCCTCGTGGAGGACGTCACGCTCTCGGATGCCGCGGTCGCCTACCGCACGCTTGCGAACGCCCGCAAGACACTGCGCGCAGGCTTCACCACCGTGCGCAACCTCGGTGACGGCACCGGCGCCACGCTCGCGCTGCGCGATGCGGTAGCCGAAGGGCTGGTGGAAGGCCCGCGCATCGTCGACGCCGGTCGCTCCATTTCGACCACCTCGGGCCACATGGACGAGCGCCTGGGGATGCGCGAGGACCTCCACTCCGCACTCAGCCACGATAACGTCTGTGATGGCACCGAATCCTGTCGCCGCGCAGTGCGCCTGCAGATCGGACGTGGCGTCGACGTGATCAAGATCGCCACCACCGGCGGTGTGAACAGCCGCATCGGCGCGGGGCTCGGGGCGCAGGCCTTCGAGGACGAGGTGCGCGCACTGGTCGACACCGCGCATCTCTACGGCAAGAAACTCGCGGTACACGCGCACGGCGCCGATGGCATACGGCTGGCGCTCGCAGCGGGCGCAGACTCGATAGAGCACGGCACCTTGCTTGGCGATGAGGAAATCCGGCTGTTCCTGAAAAGCGGCGCCTACTACGTGCCCACGCTCTCCACGGTGAACGGCTATATCGAGCGCCTGGCTGCGAACCCGGAGGCCTACAGCCCCGAGGTGCGGGCAAAAATCGAGTGGCGCATCAGCGTCACGGGCAAGTCACTGCAACTCGCCGTGCCGCGCGGCGTGAAGATCGCCTTCGGGACAGATGCCGGCGTGAGCAAACACGGGCGCAACGCAGACGAGTTCGAACTGATGGTGAAGAACGGCATGACGCCCGCCACTGCCATCGCGGCCGCGACCGTGAATGCTGCGGACCTGCTGGGCCTCAGCGCCGAGATCGGCAGCCTGGAGCCCGGCAAACGAGCCGACCTGGTGGCCGTTCAGGGCGACCCGCTGGTGGATGTGACGGTGCTGAAGAAAATGGCGTGGGTGATGAAAGACGGGCGGCAGGTGGGCCTGTAGCGGCGAGGCTCCCGTCGGGGGCGTGGCCCCCTCCCACAGAACGAGTGGTGGGCCATGCCCGCGACAGCTGACAGCCCTCAGGCCATGCCCGCATAGACCTGCTGCACGTCGTCGTCATCGTCCAGCGCGGTGAGGAAATCCTCGACCTCCGCACGCGCCGCATCGTCGAGGGCCACGGGATTGTTGGCCAGATACCCGAGTTTGGAAGAGAGCACCGTGAACCCGAAATTCGGCAGCGCATGGCTCACGATGTCGAGGTCGGTAGGGTCGGTGTAAAAGAGCGTGACACCGTCGCCGTGATCCTCGAGATCCTGGGCGCCGGCTTCGATGGCAGCGGTTTCGGCGTCAGCGCCGGGGCTGTCAGCCTTGCCCTCGATCATCCCCAGATGTTTGAAGTCCCAGCTGACCGAACCCGAGTTGGCCAGCTGCCCCTTGCGGAAGAGCATTCTGACGCTCATGGCAGTGCGGTTCTTGTTGTCGGTGAGGCACTCGACGATCACCGGGACCCGGTGCGGCGCGAAGCCTTCGTAGGTGACGTGCTCATAGTGGACGTCGCCGTCCAGCAGACCCGCCCCTTTCTTGATGGCACGCTCGAGGGTGTCCTTGGGCATGGAGGCACGCTTGGCCTGGTCGATGGCCTTGCGCAGCCGCGCGTTCATGTCCGGGTCGGCGCCGCCACGGGCCGCGACCATGATCTCCTTGGCC
>CAIXOY010000553.1 GCA_903921135.1 uncultured Gammaproteobacteria bacterium | reverse complement strand
TAGAAGGGCAGGCAGCAGTCCTGGAGCGGCTTATGTTGCGACGCTTCGGTCGTCTTTCGGAGTCACAACGGGAGCGGCTCTACTCGGCCAGAACGACAGAGCTGGAAGCGTGGGCGGACCGCGTCCTGGACGCGCAGACTGCAGAGGCTGTTTTTTCGGGTTGAGCCGAGGTGCGGTCTCAGCCGCGTCCCATCTTCTTCCGGAGAGCCTGAATCGTACGCAACTGCGCAGCAGCTTCTGCAAGCTGGGAGGCGGCGCGTCCGTAATCGAACTCCCCTGCCTGGTTGCTGAGCGCGGTTACGGCGGTCTTCTGCGCCTCGATGGCAGCGGCCTCGTCGACGTCGTCCGCTCGCACAGCCGTATCCGCAAGAATCGTGATGGTGCTGGACTGCACCTCAAGGAACCCGCCGGACACGTAATAGATCTGCTCTTCACCACCCTGGAGCTTCACACGGACTGGCCCCGGCTTGAGCGAGGTGAGCAAAGGTGCGTGACCGGGGCCCACCACACCAAGATCGCCCAGCGAGCCATGGGCCACGAGCAGCTCCACCAGCCCCGAGAAGATTGCCTGCTCGGCGCTGACGATATCGCAGTGAACGCTCATAGCCATGTCTCTTTACCTGCTGTTGGGGCGCCGCTGCCGATCAGAGTTTCTTCGCTTTCTCGATGGCTTCCTCGATGCCGCCGACCATGTAGAAGGCCTGCTCGGGAAGGTGGTCGTATTCGCCGCTGATGATGCCCTTGAAGCTCGCGATGGTGTCCTTCAGGGACACGTACTTGCCCGGGCTGCCGGTGAACACTTCTGCCACGAAGAAGGGCTGCGAGAGGAAGCGCTGGATCTTCCGGGCGCGCGCCACGACCCGCTTGTCCTCTTCCGACAGCTCGTCCATACCGAGGATGGCGATGATGTCTTTCAGTTCCTTGTAGCGCTGCAGCACGGATTGCACGCCGCGAGCCACCTGATAGTGCTCGTCGCCGATGACCAGCGGGTCGAGGAGTCGGGAGGTGGAATCGAGCGGGTCGACGGCCGGGTAGATACCAAGCTCTGCGATCTGGCGAGAGAGAACGAGCGTGGCGTCCAGGTGTGCGAAGGTCGTGGCCGGCGAGGGGTCGGTGAGGTCGTCCGCAGGCACGTACACCGCCTGGAAGGAGGTGATGGAGCCGGTCTTCGTGGAGGTAATGCGCTCCTGAAGCACGCCCATTTCTTCGGCGAGGGTAGGCTGATAACCCACGGCGGAAGGCATACGGCCCAGCAGCGCAGATACCTCTGTGCCGGCCAGCGTGTAGCGGTAGATGTTGTCGATGAACATCAGTACGTCACGGCCTTCGTCGCGGAAGGATTCGGCCATGGTGAGGCCGGTGAGCGCTACGCGCAGACGGTTGCCCGGGGGTTCGTTCATCTGGCCGTAGACCAGTGCGACCTTGTCGATAACGCCCGAGTCAGTCATCTCGTGATAGAAGTCGTTTCCTTCGCGGGTACGCTCGCCCACACCGGCGAACACGGAATAACCCGAGTGCTCGATGGCGATGTTCCGGATGAGCTCCATCAGCGTCACGGTCTTGCCCACGCCGGCACCACCGAAGAGGCCGATCTTGCCGCCTTTGGAAATCGGCATGATGAGGTCGATGACCTTGATGCCCGTCTCGAGGAGTTCGACGCTTGCCGACTGTTCGTCGTAAGTGGGTGCCGCGCGGTGAATGGGCATGCGTGCCTGCTCGCCGATGGGGCCTTTCTCGTCGATCGGGCGACCGAGCACATCCATGATGCGACCGAGTGTCTCCTTGCCCACGGGCACCGAGACGGCAGCGCCGGTCTTGTTGACCACCAGCCCGCGGGCAACGCCCTCGGTGGCGCCAAGGGCAATGGTACGCACCACGCCATCACCCAACTGTTGCTGGACTTCGAGCACCAGCTCGCGGCCGTCGACAGTCAGTGCCTCGTACACGGCGGGCACTGCCTCGCGCGGAAACTCGACATCAATGACGGCGCCGATGACCTGGACGATCTTTCCACTGCTCATCTGGGGTTCCTCGTGAATGCGTTCGTAATCAGGAAATGGCGGCCGCGCCGCTCACGATCTCCGCAAGTTCCTGCGTGATCGCGGCCTGGCGGGCCTTGTTGTAAACCAGTTTGAGTTCGCCGATCAGTTCGCCGGCGTTCTCGGTGGCGTTTTTCATCGCGACCATACGCGCGGCCTGCTCACAGGCGATGTTCTCGACCACGCCCTGGTAGACCTGCGACTCGACGTAGCGCGTGAGCAACCCGTCGAGGAGTTCCTTGGCGTCGGGCTCGTAAAGGTAATCCCAGTGGTGCTTGAGCCCCGAATCGTCGGAGGCAACGAGGGGCAGCACCTGCGCGACGGTGGGCCGCTGGGTCATGGTGTTGACGAAGTCGTTGCTCGCGATGAACAGGCGGTCGATGCGCTGGTCGCCGTAGCTGTCTAGCATGACCTTGACGCCGCCGATCAGATCCGCGGCCGCGGGTGCGTCACCGATCTGCTTCAACGCCGCAACGATGCGTCCACCCAAGCTGCCGAAGAAGCTCGCAGCCTTGGTGCCGATCACGCAGAGATCAACCTCGACGCCCTTGTCTTCCCATTCCTTCATTGCCCGCACCACCTGTTTGAACAGGTTGGTGTTCAGGCCGCCGCAGAGGCCGCGGTCGGAAGAAATGACGACGTAGCCGACGCGCTTGATCTCGCGCTCCTGAAGATAGAGGTGCTTGTACTCCGGAGCCGCGTTGGCGATATGGCCTACCACCGAGCGGATGCGCTCGGCGTACGGTTTGCCACGGGCCATGGCCACCTGCGCCTTGCGCATCTTGCTGGTGGCCACCTTTTCCATCGCGCTGGTGATCTTCTGCGTCGATGAGACGCTGGCGATCTTGGTGCGAATCTCTTTTGCGCCTGCCATGGGGAAACTCCCGTAAGCCGCTTACCAGGCCTGCGTCGCGACGAAGCGGTCGAGTGCCGCCTTGAAGCTGGCCGCCATGTCCTTGTCCCAGGCGCCGCTCTCGTTCACTTTCTTCATGAGATCAGCGTGCTCGCTGGCCATGTAGGAGTGCAGTGCAGCTTCGAAGTCGAGGACCTTCTTCACTTCCACGGTCTTCAGGTAACCCTCGTTGGCGGCGAAGAGCGAAACGCCCATCTGCGCCACCGACATGGGCGAGTACTGCTTCTGCTTCATCAGCTCGGTGACGCGCTGACCGTGCTCGAGCTGGGCGCGGGTGGCTTCGTCGAGGTCCGAAGCGAACTGCGAGAAGGCCGCCAGTTCGCGGTACTGCGCGAGCGCCAGACGCACACCACCACCGAGTTTCTTGATGATGTTGGTCTGCGCGGCACCACCAACCCGGGATACCGAGAGACCGGCGTTCATGGCCGGACGGACACCGGAGTTGAAGAGGCTGCTCTCGAGGAAGATCTGGCCGTCGGTGATGGAGATCACGTTGGTCGGTACGAAGGCCGACACGTCACCGGCTTGCGTTTCGATGATCGGGAGCGCGGTGAGCGAACCGGTCTGGCCTTTAACTTCGCCGTTGGTGAACTTCTCGACGTAGTCAGCGCTCACGCGGGCGGCACGCTCGAGCAGGCGCGAGTGGAGATAGAAGACCTCGCCCGGGTAGGCTTCGCGGCCCGGCGGGCGGCGCAGCAGCAACGAGATCTGACGGTAAGCCCAGGCCTGCTTGGTGAGATCGTCATAAATGATCAGGGCGTCCTGACCGCGGTCGCGGTAGTACTCGCCCATGGTGCAGCCCGAGAAGGGCGCGATGTACTGCATGGCGGCCGGGTTGGAGGCGCTAGCCACCACCACGGTGGTGTGGTCCATGGCGCCGTGCTCTTCGAGCTTGCGCACCACGGCGGCGATCGAGGACTGCTTCTGGCCGATGGCCACGTAGATGCACTTAACCCCGGTGCCTTTCTGGTTGATGATCGCGTCGATGGCGATCGCGGTCTTGCCGATCTGGCGGTCGCCGATGATCAGTTCGCGCTGGCCGCGACCTACCGGCACCATCGCGTCGATGGCTTTCAGACCGGTCTGTACCGGCTGCGAAACGGACTGGCGGGTGATAACACCGGGCGCCACTTTTTCGATGGGCTCGAACAGATCGGACGTGATCGGGCCTTTGCCGTCGATCGGGTTGCCCAGCGAGTCGACCACACGGCCGAGCAGCGCGGGGCCGATCGGCACCTCGAGTACGCGACCGGTGCAGCGGCAGGTCTGGCCTTCCTGCAGGCCCTTGTACTCGCCGAGTACGACGGCACCCACCGAGTCACGCTCGAGGTTGAGCGCGAGGCCGTAGACGCCACCCTGGAACTCGATCATCTCGCCGTACATCACTTCGGCCAGGCCGTGGATGCGGACGATGCCGTCCGAGACGCTGACGACCGTGCCCTCGTTGCGCGCCTGCACGCTGACGTCGAGGCGCTCGATGCGGCTCTTGATGATTTCGCTGATTTCGGCGGGGTTGAGTTGCTGCATCTCGGGGTTCCTTGGATAGGGTCCGTCAGGAATTCATGGCTTCGGAGAGCTTGGCGAGGCGTCCGCGCACAGAGCCGTCGATCACGAGGTCGTCGGTGCGGATGATCACGCCACCAATCAATGAGGCATCGACCTCGGTGCTCAGCCGGACTTCGCGCTGGAGCTTGCGACCGAGAGCTTCAGCGATGCGTGCGCCCTGCGCCTCGTCAATTTCGAAAGCACTGGTGAGGCGCAGATCAACCGCACGCTCCTGCTGTGCCTTCAGCGCCATGAACAGCGCATGTACCTGCGGCAGCAGGGGCAGGCGGCGGTTCTCGGCGAGGACGCGGACGAAGTTCTGCACGGGCTCGGGCAGGGAATCGCCGCACACGCCCATCAGGGTGTCGGCTTTCTGGGAGGCGGTATAGGAGGGCGAGCCGAGCAGCAGCGCTGCGCGATCGTCACTCACCACCGCAGCGGCCGTGGCCAGGGCATCGGCCCAAGCCCCGAGTGCGCTGCCGGCGAGCGCATGCTCGAAGGCAGCCCGCGCGTAGGGTCGGGCCAGAGTGGTCAGTTCTGCCATGGGGGCTGGCCTCAGAGTTCCGCGGCGAGCTGGTCGACCAGCTCGCGGTGGGCGCCGGCGTCGACAGCCTTGCCGAGGATACGGGAGGCACCGGCAACCGCCAGTGCGCCGACCTGCGCGCGCAATTGCTCGCGGGCGCGGTTCATCTCCTGTTCGACTTCGGCCTGTGCAGCCAGCTTGATGCGG
>CAIXOY010000552.1 GCA_903921135.1 uncultured Gammaproteobacteria bacterium | reverse complement strand
GTATCCGATCACGCCGTCGACCTCCGTGGCGGAGGCCTTCGAGCGCTATTGCGCACGGATGCGGATCGATCCTGGCACCGGACAGAAGAACTACGCCATCGTGCAGGCCGAGGACGAGCTCTCCGCCATCGGCATGGTGATCGGCGCGGCGTGGAACGGCGCGCGCTCGTTCACCGCGACCAGCGGACCTGGTCTTTCGCTGATGGGCGAATTCCTTGGTCTCGCCTATTTCGCCGAGATCCCCACCGTGCTCATCGATGTGCAGCGCGCCGGGCCTTCGACCGGCATGCCCACGCGCACGCAGCAATCCGACATTCTGGCAGCAGCCTATGCGTCGCACGGTGACACCAAGCACGTGTTGCTGTTCCCGGCCACGCCGGCGGAGTGTTTCAGCCTGACGGTGAACGCCTTCGATCTTGCCGAGCGGCTGCAGACTCCGGTGATCATGCTGACCGACCTCGAACTCGGCATGAACGACTGCCTCTCGCCGCCGCTCGAATTCGACGACAGCTACCGCTTCGACCGGGGCAAGGTGCTCGATGGCGACGCCCTGGAAAAGCTCCAGACTCGCTACGGCCGTTACCTCGACACCGATGGCGACGGCATCCCCTATCGCACGCTGCCCGGCGCGCACCCCACCAGGGGTTCCTTCACCGCGCGCGGCACCTCGCGTGACGAGTACGCGGTTTACACCGAAGACGGCGATGCCTATGTGCGCAACGTCGACCGCCTGCTGCTCAAATTCGAGACCGCAAAGCGCTATGTGCCGGCGCCCAAGATCAAGCCGGCAGCACGGCCCACGACGACGGGAGCGCTGTTCTTCGGCACTACCGCATCGCCTGCCTATGAGGCGCTGGAGATCCTCGAGGAAGAGGGTTACGCGATCAATACGCTGCGTCTTCGCGCCTTCCCGTTCACGCGGGAGGTCGAGCAGTTCCTTGAAGAGCACGACACTGTCTTCGTGATCGAGCAGAACCGCGACGGGCAGATGCGCCGTCTGCTGCTGAACGAGAGCACCGCAGCGACGCGCGAGAAACTCGTTTCGGTACTCAACTACGACGGACTGCCCATCACGGCGCGTCACATCGCCGGCCATATCCGCAGCCGCCTCGGCGGCGCCAACGTCACCGATATCGCGCGCAAGCGCAGCAGTTCCGGGAGAGCAAAGGCATGACTTACCAGCGTCCGAATTTCCGTCACCCCGACGCGCCCACCAACACGCTCGGTTTCACGCGCAAGGACTATGAGGGATCGATCTCCACTCTCTGCGCCGGCTGTGGCCACGATTCCATCAGCGCGGCGATCATCGAAGCCTGCTTCGGCCTGCCGCTCGCGCCGCACCGCATCGCGAAGCTCTCGGGCATCGGCTGTTCATCCAAGACGCCCGCGTATTTCCTCGGGCGTTCGCACGGCTTCAACTCCGTGCACGGTCGCATGCCCTCGGTGGCGACGGGCGCGAGCCTTGCGAACCATGATCTCGTCTACATCGGCGTCTCCGGTGACGGTGACTCCGCGTCGATCGGCATGGGGCAGTTCGCGCACGTGGTGCGGCGCAACCTCAACATGACCTACATCGTCGAGAACAACGGCTGCTACGGGCTCACCAAGGGTCAGGATTCCGCCACTGCCGATCGTGGATCGAAGAGCAAGAAAGGGTCGAGCAACCCTTACGAGGCCATCGACCTTGCGAGCCTCGCCATCCAGCTCGGCGCGACCTTCGTGGCCCGGAGCTTCTCCGGCGATCGCCAGCAACTGGTGCCGCTCATCAAGGCCGCGTTGAGTCACCGCGGCTTCGCGCTCCTCGATGTGATGTCTCCCTGCGTGACCTTCAACAACCACGAGGGCTCCACCAAGAGCTACATCCACGTGCGTGACCACACCGACGCCGCGCCCGTGGATTTCGTGCCCATGCGCGAGGAGATCCGCGCTACTTACGATGCGGGGACCACCATCGATGTCCGCATGCACGACGGCTCGATCGTCCGCTTGCACAAGGACTCGGGGCAGGACTATGACGTCGAGGATCCTCAGGCGGCGCTGCGTGCCATCGCGGAGCACGAGCAGGCAGGGCGCACGCTCACGGGCTTGCTTTACATCGACCGCGATGCCCCCGATCTGCACAAGGTGCTGGGCACCTCGCGCCGGCCGCTGAACTCGCTGAAGGAGAAAGACCTTTGCCCCGGCAGCAAGGTGCTGGACAGCATCAACGCCGGACTGCGCTGAGGCCCGCCCCGGCCGCGTGCACGCACGCGGCCTAGGGCTGCTCCCAGGCGATCTCCAGGAACAGTTCGCGCGGCTCGCCCACGAAGTAGCGGTAATCCCCGAAGGCGTAATCCGCCCGCTCCGCATAGTCCTCGTCGAGCAGGTTGCTGAGACGTGCCGTGAGCGACCAGCCCGGTGAGATCTCGTGCCGCACGCGCAGGTGCAGCAGGTCATGGCCCGGGTAATCGAAGCTCTCGGTGGGCTCGAGGAAGTAGCGGCCCATATGTTGCCATTCGAGCTCGGCGCTCGTGCTGCCCGTGGCGTCCCAGGAGAGACGCACCGATGAAAAGCGCCGCGGCGCGGTGTCGATGTCGTTGCCCTTGATGTCGGTGCCGGTCGGCAGGCCCTGCAGGGCGTCCGCGCTGTCGTAACGGTGAAGTGCCAGTGTGCCGTCTGCAGACAGTTGCCAGCCTGCGCCAAGGTCGAGCGCCAGGGTGTACTCGATTCCCTCGTGGCGGGTGCGGGCGCCGCTCACGTTGCGCCTGTCGGCGTCCTGGTAAATGACCTCGCGTTTCTCCATGGCGAACGCCACCAGCGAATAGCTCGCCTGGCCGATGCTGCCCCGCAGGCCGGCCTCTACGCTGTCGATCTGCTCCGGGTCGATCTCCGTGCTCACTTGCCCGGCCTGAAGGCGGTAGAGTTCCGACGTCTGTGGCGGGCGGAATCCGCGCCCGGCGTTCAGTACCAGATCCTGCCCGCCCCCCAGCGTTTGCACGAGCCCTGCGTTCCAGGACCACTCCGTGAAGCTGTCCTGACTGTCAGAGGGGCGTGAATAGCGACAGGGGGAGGGGCGGCCAGGCGCTCCGCAGGGACTGCCGTCATCGCGTGTCGCGCCGGCGATCATCCGGTTGTCGTAGTCGTAGGCCTGTCTTTCCAGCCGAAGCCCGGCCAGAACGCGCGTCCCTGCTCCCGCCTGCCACTCGATCTGCGAGAACGCCGCGGCCATGCTGCTGTCGACGCG
>CAIXOY010000551.1 GCA_903921135.1 uncultured Gammaproteobacteria bacterium | reverse complement strand
AGGTTGCCGATGTTGCGCAGCAGCGGCGAGAGGGCAGGATCCGCGACGTTGGTGGAATCGAAGCGGGCAAGCGGCACGTCGACCGCGGGCAGACGGATGCCGCCGATGACATTGCCGTTCTTGTCACGCCACAGCGTGCCGCCCGTCTGGTACATCCACCGGCCCTTGGGCGGCGGAGCACCGCTCAGTGATTGCCTGAACAAGCGCTGCCACAGCGCATTGAACACGTAGGACACGTGCACGGGCCCGTCGGCGGTGGTGTTCAGCTCGTTCGCGCACAGATCCTCGAGATACACCGGCTGCGGCCCGAGCAGCCCCGCGGGGATGATCTCGATGTTGCGATGCACGGTGTTGTGCGCGCCACCGGCCACTTCGTAATAGCGGAAGTTGGGCTTGTCGGGCTGGCGGCCGGCGATCCCGAAACCGAGCGTCTCGTAGTCGGTCTGCGTGATGACCTGGTAGACGGGGACGGGCAAATCGGCGCGGACCCTGCCCTGCGGCAATGGCAGGCGCGGCGTGCAGGCGGGGAATGCCGGAGCGCCCGCGTCATCGCAGCGCGGGCCGAAATTGATGGGGCGGGGATTGATGCCCGACTGGATGAAGTAACCATCGTTCACGCCTGTCAGGTGGAAGGCACTGGCATAGGTCACCAGCGAGCCGGCCTGCTGGGATTCGCCTACATGGAAGAGCTTCTGCACGCGGTAGGCGCCGGGAATGATGGCCTCGCCCGCGGCGCTGCGGAGCATGGCCGAGATCTGGCTCATCATCTCGAAGGCGAGCCCGTTTTCCGGCAGCGAGAGGCTGGTGTAGCGCGTGCCGCAACGTGGCGGCGTGATCCCGAACACACGGCAGCCGCCTTTCAGGAAATCGATGGAGGTGGTGCTGTTGGTGACGCCGACGTAGATCGTGCCCCGATTGGCGAAGAATTCTGCCGAGGGATCCCAGGCGGGTGCCGTGTCGAAGCCCGCCGTGGAATTCCACCATTCAACCACCACGTTTCCGTCGAACACGGCCGGGTCGGCAGGTCTTCGGACGATCAGCCGCGTGCGGTAAGGAACGCCGGTTTGCACCGGCGTGATGTCGGTGTGGCTGCGCGGCGGGTTGTTTGCGTAGTTGAAGAGCGTGGAGCTGCCAGAGACGAAGAACTCCTCTTCGACGTAAGCGTTCCTCGGCAGCTTGCCGACCAATCGGGTGCCTGGCACGAAGGCGGGCCCTTGCCCCTCGGGCGGGCGCGTGACGGTGACGGGATCCGTGGGGCCGCACAGGGCCTGCACGGGCAGCAGTGCCGCAGCAAACACGATGGCTCTCACCAGACGCACGGCGTTCATGCTCGGAATCATGGGGCTGTCTCCCTTCTGTTATTGGATCGGTATACGCTGCTCTGCCCGATGCGGGTTACTGCCGCGGATCGCGCGGATCCCGGATTCCTCAGCGCGCCTCCAACGTTTGCGCCAACGCCTGCGCAAATCCCGGCGTATCCTGCCGGAGCATACCCGCATGACGCCAGCGCACAGCACCGCTGCGGTCGATGAGCACCGAGGCGGGCACGGCGGTGGTCTGCATCAGGGCTGCGACGCGCGCGTCCGGATCGAGCCAGAGGGTGTAGCGGATGCCGAGCCGGGGTGCCGAAGCCAGAACCGCCTCGCGATCCGCTGCGGTGTCCACGCTGACGCCCACCACCCTGAGCCCGCGCGCGCCCTCACGCGACTGCAGTTCCGAGAGATAGGGAATCTCCTGACGGCAGGGCTTGCACCAGGTGGCCCAGGCGTTGAGCAACACCACACTGCCGCGCAGCGAAGCCAGATCGACGGGAGTGCCCGCCGTATCGATGGCACTGAACGCGGATGACGCACTCGGGGGCGTTTGTTCCTCGGGCGGCGAGCAGGCTGCGGCGGCACCGAGCAGGCACACCGCCAACCACGAGCGCAGGTTCACTGGCCGGGGTTCACGCGCGCGAGCCGCACGCGGGAGGGCGTGGTCGGGTCGGTCCACGCGAGTATCAGTCCATCACCCACCGGCACCATGCGCGGAAAGCCGCTGGCGCGCGCAGCGGCCGTGCGTGCCACCTCCAGCGCCGGCGAGCGTGTGCCGTCGGCATGCACGCGGCGCAGCAGCACACGCGCGCTGTCGCCCTCAGCGCGCTCGAGCCACGAGACAAGGGCATTGCCCTCGGCATCCAGCACCAGATCCACGCGGCCTGACGGCTTGCCCTCGTCCACCGGTAGCGGCGGGCCGAAGCTCGCGCCGCCATCTTGAGAGAAGGCGAGGATGACGCGCTCCCGCGGCTCTGCCCCCGTGAACCAGGCCACTGCCACACGTTCTCCGCGCGCCGCGATCGCCGGTCCGTTAACCGGGCAGCCCTCGATACGCCAGCCGTCGGCGTGCACCCGGACCGGCGCCGACCACGCGCCATCGACGCGGCGCAGAACCTGGATATCGCGCACTTCGGCATCGCTGCGATCGCGATACGCCACCACGGGGCCTTGTGCCGCGAGCGCGGCGTCGGTCTGGCAGCAATCGCAGGTCCGGGAATCGATGAGTTCGGTGGGGCCGGGAACGCCCTCGGAAGAGAGTGTGGTGAAGCCGAGTTGCGTTTGCGGGTGCGGGCTTGCTTCCGAAGCCTCGCGGCCATCGAGCCACACGGCCTGTACCTCGCCCTGCTTTGTCTCCCACAAGGAGACAAAGCCGTGCTCCGCAGCCACACCGTCGTCGTGCAGCACCCTCGGTTCAGACCACGTGTTGCCGTCATCCAGCGACTGCGAGACGCGCACATCGTAGGCATAGGTATCGGCGCCGCTTTTCTGCAGCCAGTGCGCTACGAGCCGCCCGCCACTCGTCGGCAGCACCGAGGGGAAATCCGCCCAGTTCACGAACAGGTCATTGCGCTCCACCACCGTCTGCGCGGCGGACCATTGCGTTGCGCCCTGCGTGAGCCGCGCGAAGCGCAACGCGTGGGCGCCATCACCGCGTGGCTCCAGCCAACCAAGATGAACGGTGCCTTCAGCGTCGACGGAGAGATTGGGCTCGGCGCTGCCCGGCGCAGCGGGGGAAGCAACTTCCACGATCTGCGCGCCACCGCTGACCGGCGCTACCGTGTCGGGGCCCTGTTCACCACAGGCGGCCAGCGCGAGCAGCACACAGGCAAAGGCCAGACGCAGCAGCATCAGACAATGCCGCGACAACGGAGCAGGCTCACCGCACGCGTCGAGAACACGAGTTCCCCGTGCTGGTTGTGCATCTCGATGCGCGACTCGATCAGACCGCGATCGGGCTTGCTGGCAGAGCGACGCGCCGAGAGCACGGTGACACTGCCACGCAGCACATCCCCCGGGCGCACGGGCCGCAGCCAGCGCAACTCGTCGACACCGGGCGATCCCAGGCTGGAGGCGGGCGAGAGGAAATTCGTTGCCAGCAAACGCATCATCAGACTGGCCGTGTGCCAGCCGCTCGCGATGATGCCGCCGAAATGGGAGTCGGCCGCCGCGACGGGGTCGGTGTGGAAGGGCTGCGGATCGAAGCGCCGCGCGAACTCGAGCACCTCCTGTTCATGCACCTCGATGCTGCCGATATCGAACACGTCCCCGGCCGGGTAGTCCTCGAACCAGCGCTCGATGCTGCTCTCTGCGGATGCCATCTACTTGCCCGCCACTGCGTCGTCGAGCCGGGCGTAGCGCAGCACCCACACCATGAGGAGGATCGTCAGGACCAGATCACCGAAGCTCGTGTAGTAGAGCCACATTTCCTTCGAGAGCCAGCTCGCAACAGCCCAGTTGGCGAGCGCGGAAACAGCTCCCAGAACCGCCATGCCAAGCGTGAGCCGGCGCGCGTCGAGCGGCTCCGGCATGTAGCGCAGCAAGCGCGCCCCGAAATACCCGCCACGGTT
>CAIXOY010000550.1 GCA_903921135.1 uncultured Gammaproteobacteria bacterium | reverse complement strand
GCGCCGCAAAACGGCCCTGCGCTCGCGCTGATCACGCTGGGCAACTGCATTCCGCTGTTCGGACTGTTCCCGCAGGTGGCGGAGTACCGCGAGGGCCTTGCCCGCATGGGCGCGAGCGATCGGCTCACCTGGGTGGATGTGTCCTCGCCCTCGGACTGGGGGAGTTTCCCGCTGATCGACCCGCTCGCGTTCTGCGATGTCCCGCTCCTCAAACGCGGGCGCGGTGCGCCGCGGCTCACCTCACCGCGCTTCCACACCTTGTTCGCCGAGGAAGACTACCGGCGCATGCTTCCCGACAAGCACACGATGCACATGCTCTATCTGATGTCGACGCAGAAGCCCGGCAAGTACGATTACTTCGCGATCACGGCGGGGCCGGAGCGGCTGGAGCAGAGGTACGCGAAGCTGAAGTGAGCGGGCCGCGCGCCACCACCCTCCCCAACACCGTCGCCATCCCGAACCCCGCCACCGAGAGCAACAGCATCGTCCCGAACACCAGCCGATACCCTGCCGCCCCCGGTACCTGATCGAGAATCGCACCGTAGCCTGCGTAGGCGAACATCCCCGGCGAGTAGCCGATCAGGCAGCCGATGCCGAAGGCCGAACCGCTGATGGCGGCGGGCACGCGCACTTCCTGCATCGGCGCCCAGAACACGCCGCGCATGCTGAAGACGACCAGCGAGAACGCGAGCGTGGCCACCATGCCCACGCCCACCCACTGCGACCCCTGCGGCAACACGAGCACCAGCAGCATCGCCGGTACCAGTACGAGGAAGGCAACGCGCATGAAACGGGTCGCGCTGCCGAAGCGCCGATCCGCCAGATAGCCCCCGATCGGGCCGCCGAGGATCTTCAGCGCGTACTGGTTCACGATGCCGTACACGCCCGCCATGCCCACCGACATGCCGTATTCCTCGCGCAGGTAGGGGACGAAGAAAATCAGCCCGCAGTAGACGATGTAGACCATGAACACGTTCAGGCTCACCAGCCACACTTCGGGCATCGCCAGCGCCTGGCGCAAGCCTGCGAGGCCCACCGCGTCGCTTCCTGTTTGCACGGGTGCTGCGCTGCCTGCGGGTTCGCGGAGCACCACGTAGCTCATCACCCCCACGGCGATATCGATCGCGGAAAACAGCAGGATCGCCGCGCGGAAACCCTGCTCACCGGATCCCAGCAACACGAAGAGCCCCAGCGCGAGCAGCGCGACCAGCGTGTCTGCCAGTCCACGACCGCCTTCGAAGAAACCGAACATGCGCCCTTGCTCGCTCTCATCGCCGGTCGCGCGGATCGCTTTCAGCAGCGCGGGCCAGCACAGGCAGTCTGCGCAGAATGCGAAGAAACCCGCGAGCACGAGCATGTGCGCATACGGCGGCAGCGTGCTCAGGTAGATCCCCGCGAGACCCGTGGCGACCAGGCCGAGCGTGATCGGCACACGCGCGGGCAGGCGGTCGGCGAGATAGCCGCCCACGACAAAGGCTACTGATGACACCGTCGCGCTCACGCTGAGCAGCACGCCGATCTCGGTGTTGCCCAGATGCATGAATTGCTGCATCGGGACGTAGAAGGCGTCCTTCAGGTTGGTGAGCTTGTAGATCGAGCCGCTGCAGAGCACCAGCACCAGCAGGCGCAGCCAGCGCAGGCGTTTTTCCGGGCTCACGGCGCGGAGGCTCGTGCGGGGCGGGGCGCGCGAGTGGTGTCGTGTTCCGCGAGCAGCATGCATTCGGCGAGCGTGCGCAGTTCCTGCAGGATGGCGCGCACCACGCGCACCTGGTTGTTCGCCCAGCGCGGTTCGCCGTCCAGCATCTCTTGCAGGCTCATGCCCGGTGGCAGAGCGGTATCGCTCATTTCGCGGTAGGGAATGAAGGGGTCGGCCGGCTCTGCGTGATGGCGGAACATCGGCGCGTGGTAGTGGTTTTCCTGCTCCAGTGCGAGCGCGATCACCTGCGGTTCTTCCTCGCCCAGCATCAGCAGTTCGAAGAGCATGCGGGGCCCGGGCAGATCGTCTTCCGCGCTGCCCTGCAGCACGCCGCGGTGCCCGTTGCCCAACCCTTCGGGCACGATGCGCGCTCCCTTCAGATGCGCCTGTTTGATCCACGGTGAGAGTGCGCGCAGCGCGTCCATCGGCTGCTCGGCGGCGTTGATCATGTTGCCGAAATCGAAAAGTGCCCGGAGCCGCGGGTGCGACAGATCGGCGAGCAGCGCGGCGATCTCGGCGCTCTTGAGTTCCTCGTGCTGCTCGAAATGGATGTGCAGGTCGTGCAGATCCGCTTGCTCAGCCAGATAACGCAGGTCCTCACGGACTCGCTCCATCACCGCTGAAAGCATGCCCTCGTAGCGCGAGTACACGCGCAGGTGGCGTACGCCCATCACGCGGGCAACGTGGATCGCGCGGTCTGTCTCTGCGCGTGCTGTCGAGCTGATTTCGAGATGCACGGCAAGGCCGAGGCGAGCGGCATGCGCGGCGACGGATTGCAGCGTGGTGTCGTCGGCGCGGCCGAGGCTCCGCTCTTCGCCATCGGCCAGATGGATGCAGACGCCGGAGAGTTCGTGGCGGTACGCGAAGTCCAGCAGATCCACCGGGCGGAAGCTGCCGTGTGTGAAATTCGCGAGGTGCGTGTAGGCGTGCGCGAAGAGAGGTACGGCGTCGAGCCGGGCGATGAGTTTGCGGGCGAGGGCTGCGTCCAGCGTGGGCAGGGTGTTCCGCTCGCGCGTGTCGAGATTGCGGCCGAGGAGGTCGGCGAAGCGGGCCTGGAGGGCGTGCATCTCGTGTTCCGTCAGCGGCGTCGCGCCGCAGTGCCGTCGGTGCGCGATACGCTACCGGCTGGCGCGCGTGATTGCCATCAGCGCTTGCGCGCCAGATGCAGGCCGTCGCCGCAGGCGATCAGGCATGCCTCCGTTCGGGAATCTGCGGCCATGCGGCGGTTCAGTTCCCGGATCGCGAGTGTGTCAGGGCTGTTGTTGGCAGGATCCGCCACCCGCCCATGCCAGAGCGCGTTGTCCAGCATCAGCAGCCCGCCGGGCCGCAGCAGTTGCAGGCAGCGCTCGTAATAAGCGGCCTGGTTTTCCTTGTCGGCATCGATGAACGCGAAATCGAAAGATGCCGCCTCGCCCGCGGCGAGCAAGGCATCGAGTGTCTGCAGCGCCGGCGCGATGCGCAGGTCGATCTTGTGTGCAACGCCCGCCTCCCGCCAGTAACGCCTTGCGATGGACGTCCACTCCTCGCTGACATCGCAGGCGATCACGCGGCCGTCCTCGGGGAGCGCCTCGGCGGTCACCAGCGTGCTGAAGCCCGTGAACACACCGATCTCTATCGTGCGGCGCGCGCCGCAGAGCCCGAGCAGCATCTGCATGACGCGGCCCTGCTCCTGCGATACCTGCATCACGGCGCCCGGCATGCCTGCGGTTTCGGCGCGAAGGCGTGCGTGCACGCCGGTTTCGGCCGGCAGCAGCCCGGTCATGTAGCCGGCGATCGCATCCTCTACGCCGGTGATGAGGCTGGTGCCGCCCATAGGCCTTCCTCAGAGTTGTGCGTCGGGCACGCCGTCGAGGTTGCGGTCGATGCCGATCCGCAGCCCCGAGCCCGGCGGCACGCAGGTCCAGGTGATGCTGTTGCCAGCGCCGTCTGCTGCCTCATAGAGCGCATCGAAGCCCACCAGCGTTCCCGTGGCATCTGCCCGCGTGAAGCTGCCCGCGCTGTTCAGCAGTGCGCTGAAGCGCCGGCCGCCCAGCACGCCTTGCGCCACCAGTTCGCACTCCTGCTGCGGCCCGAGCACCGTGGCGCGTGCGCGCAGCAGATCGAGCCGCGCACGCGCCGTGGACGAGCGCGGACTCGCCGGGCTCACGGTGAGCTGCTGCCCCGCGATGGGCGCGAGGTTCGAGGGGAAAACCAGCATGAATTTCGCGGTCTGTTCGCGCACCGTCGGATTGGGGAATCTGAAGACCGAGGCCCGCAGGAACGTAACGAGGGTGTCGACAGCCCCGTCGTTCGAGAAACCGAAGCCCCTGATCTGCGGCCCCGCTGCCGGCGCTCCGTTACCAGGATTGCCGGTGGAGCCGAACATTCCCACCTTCTGGTAGAGATTGCGCAGGTGCGGAATCTTGAAGTCCTCGTCGAAGGTGGGACCCTCGATGCTCATGGTGCCGTCGGTGCCATAGAAGCCCGCGTTCTCGTCGAGCACGTGGCAGCCGTTGCAGGTGGCGATGATGTCGGACGTGACGTTGTGGTAGAAATCGGAGCCGGCCTTCTCGTCGGTGTTCAGGCTGTTGTCGAGCGCGCGGTGCGGGTTCGGCGGGTACTTCAGCGTCAGCGCGAAGGTCGAGAACTCGTTCATCTCCCGGTCGTTCAGCGGCGCACCGCGACCGAGCAGCCCCGTGAAGGCGCCCTTGAAGTCCTCGAAGGACTGCTCTTCCAGTGTCTCGCCAGCCGCAGCCGTGGTGCCCGTACGGTCACCGCGCCAGTGCATCGGGCCCTGCCTTTCGAGCCCGCGCAGGCTTTGCGTGGTCATCGGCCCCTTCATGGGGTGGAAGGTGGGTTTGGTCAGGCCGAGCGGAACGTTCCGGTTGTATGTGTTGGGGCTGCCGGCCAGCACCTCGTCCGGATCGCCCAGATCCCAGGCCATGTGGTCCATGTCACCGAAGATGTGGCAGCCACCGCAGGAGGAGTCTCCGCGGCTCGAACTGATGCGCGCGTCGTAGAGCCATTTGCGCCCTGCCCGCACCACCGCGGGCTCGGGGTTGCGCATCCTCAGGTGCCCCACTTCCGCACCCGTGTCCAGCGCGAGCGTGGAGAGGCCGTTGTCGAAGCGCGTCGAGACGTACATGCGGTTGCGCGTCTCGTCGAGCACGACTGCGCTCGGGCCGCCTGCCGAGAGCGCGTACTGCCGGTCTGCGCGCACGGCGAAGTTGCCGCTGGAGAGCGCTGCGGTGTCGTACCACGCCACCCGCTGCGAGCCGAAAGCGGCGAGGTAAAGCCGTTTGCCGTCCGCGGTGACAGCCATGCCGAGCGGCATGGCGAGCGCGCGCGAGCGCTCCAGCGCCGTACCCGTGTCGGCGTCGTAGCTGGTGATGTGTTTGTTCAGGTGCCGTGGCTTCACGTTGCCCGCGCTGTCGATCACCGTGACGCGCGCTTCCACGAAGTGCCCGCGTACCGTGGTCGAGGCGGTGCCCGGCCCCTCGAATCGCACTTCGTTCCGTGCCTCCTGGTTCGAGACATAGAGCGCCCCGTTCACCGGGTTCACGGCCATGTTGAAGAGCGTGGTGCCCACGCCACTGAAGCGGCGTTTCCGCACCACCGGGGTGGCCATCGCATCGATCTGGAAGACGTCGTAGTCGGGCAGGCTGAAGCGCACACGGTTGTCCCAGGTGCCGGGCGCGGTGGCCGTGTCCGGGTCGCCGTTGTCCTGCCAGTGTTGTCCGTTCCAGCGCACGATCAGGCCGGTGCGCGGTTGCGGGTTGCCGGCGGCGTCTGTTTGCGGGCCGGGCTTCTGCAGGCCCGGGCCCGGGATGTCCGCGCCCAGCACGGTGGTGCCGTTGCCGGAATTGAACACGCCCGCATAGACCTTGCTGCCGTCGGGTGAGACCGCGAGAGGGCGCGGCGTATCGCCGAAGAGTTTCAGCACGGTGAGAGGTGCGCTGCCCGTGCTGGCGGCATCGAAGACCCAGACGTCGGCACGCCCCACGCCGGGCACGAAAGACTGCGGATCGAAGCCCGTGTTCTGGCCACGGTGCGCGGTGGTGATGAACGCGCGTTGGCGATCCGGCCCCGCAAACACGATGTCGCGCGGCTCGTCTCCCACCAGCAGGGTGCGCGTCACGCGGAAAGGGCGCGTGCCCACATTCACAACGCTCACGCTGTCGCTCAGGTGATTCACCACCCAGACCTCGGTGTTGCTGCGCGCGGCCACCGATACGGGCTCCATGCCCACGGGTATGGCGCTCAGGAACGCCGGTGCTTCTGCGGTGATGTCGAAGACCTCGAGCGTACCGTTCGGCGTGTTCACGGCGAAAAGCCGGCTGCCGTCCGGCGACATGGCCAGCGGGCGTACGTGGCCGCTCTCGAAGTTCTGGTACTCGCCTGCGGGCGGCAGCGTGGGCTGCGCCAGCACAGGGCCTGCGATGAGTGGCAGCAGCAGGGCCAGCATGCGTGAGAACGGAGCACGATTCATGTGCAGGGAAGCCTTTTGTTTGTATGGCGCTCTTCGACGGCGCGTGACGTACAAGTCCTTCGCGCGGGGGCCATTCAGTCAGCGCGGAGTGAAGGGCGGCAGTACCGGGTTGCAGTTCTTGATGATCACCCGCCCCTGCAGGAGGTTGCCCTTGGAGTACTCGCGGAACTCGCAGGTATTCGAGGAGGGATCGTAGTTTTCCACCCAGAGGTTGTCATCCTTCCAGGTGGCCCCCAGATGATGTTGGCCATCCGGAATCGTGACGCTCATCACACCGCCCCAGCGTTTCACGAAAACGTTCTCGAAATGGAAGCTGTAGGCGAGCCAGCCCGCCACCAGGATCGCGACCGCCGCCACCAGCCCGCCGAGCGGTTTGCCGATGCTGACTGCGCCTGCCCAGAGCGCGCCGAGCGCCAGCGCCATGACAGCTGCCCAATAGAGATAGGTGATCATGCGCGAGACCCTCGGTTGATGTGCCCGGGATTGGAGCAAGCCAGAGGCACCGATGGCAATCCCGCAGGGTCCTGTTTATGCTCGAAAGTGACCCGCCGCCCGCACGGAGCGCCCAGTGCACAACATCCACGACTACCTTCGCACCCTCGCCAAGAACGACGGTTCCGATCTTTACCTCGCCACCGGCGCGCCGCCCTGCGCCAAGTTCCAGGGCGTGCTGAAACCGCTCTCGCAGGAAAGCCTCAAACCGGGCGAGGTCTCGGCCATCGCCAACGAGATCATGGACGAGGAGCAGCGCAAGATCTTCAGCACCGAGCTCGAGATGAACCTCGCCATCTCGATCCCTGGCGCGGGGCGTTTCCGCGTGAACATCTTCCGCCAGCGCAACGAGATCTCCCTGGTCGCGCGGAACATCACCACCGAGATCCCCAAGTTCGACGATCTGCGTCTGCCGCCCGTCCTGAAGGACGTGATCCTCGCCAAGCGCGGACTGATCCTCTTCGTGGGCGGCACGGGCTCGGGCAAATCAACCTCGCTCGCGGCGCTGATCGACCACCGCAACAGCACCGCCGGCGGCCACATCATCACCATCGAGGATCCGATCGAGTACGTGCACCGCCACAAGAAGTGCATCGTGAACCAGCGCGAAGTGGGCGTGGACACGCGCAGCTTCCACAACGCGCTGATCAACACCCTGCGTCAGGCGCCCGACGTGATCCTGATCGGCGAGGTGCGCAACCGCGAGACGATGGAGCACGCGCTGGCCTTCGCCGAGACCGGCCACCTTGCCATCTCCACGCTGCACGCGAACAACGCCAACCAGGCGCTCGACCGCATCGTGAACCTCTTCCCCGAAGAGCGCCGCCCGCAGTTGCTGATGAACCTCGGCCAGAACCTGCGGGCATTCGTTTCGCAGCGCCTGATTCCGACGGTGGATGGCAAGCGCTGCGCCGCGGTCGAAGTGCTGTTGGGCACCAAGACCATCGAGGAGCTCGTGATCAAGGGCGAGTTCGAGTCGATCAAGGAAATCATGTCGAAGTCCGAAGCCCTCGGCATGCAGACCTTCGACGCCGCGCTCTTCAATCTCTTCAAGGAAGGCCGCATCACCATGGACGAGGCGATCCGCAACGCGGATTCGCAGAACGACGTGCGGCTGCGCATCAAGTTGGACCAGTCCGGCGGCAACCTCGCGCTGGAAGACGCGCCCGACGGCGGCAAGGGCTCGCGCACCTCGAGCGGGCTTACGCTGAGCCTGGTCGAGGAGGAGAAAAAAGAGGAGGACGACGGCATGCCCAGGATGCCGGGTGGCAAGCCGCCGGGGGCGAGGTAGGCCTGCTCGGATGAACGCGCCCGTGGCTCTGGAACAGTTGCTCGCCGAAGACGGCCCCATCGTGCGGCGGCTGCATGAGGCCTTGCCGGGGCTGCTGGGTGTGTATGCCTTCGGTAGCCGTGTGGAGGGAACGGCCAGCGCCCACAGCGATCTGGACCTCGCGGTGCTGGTGGCGGGTTACGCCGATCCGCTGCAGCTCTGGGACGTCTCGGCTGAACTCGCCGACCTTGCACGCTGCGATGTAGACCTCCTCGACCTGCGTGCGGCCAATACCGTGGTGCAGTTCGAGGTGCTCACGCGCGGGCGTCGGCTCTGGGCCACCGAGCCGGACGCGGGCCTCTTCGAGTGCTTCGCGATCTCGGAAAAACAGCGCTGGGACGAGCGTATCGCGGGGCATCTGGACGATATCCGCCGGGAGGGGCGCGTCTATGGCGGATGACGTGCTGCTGAAGAAAGCCGCCATCGTCGAGCGTTCCGTAGGGAGAGCACGCGAGGAGTACGCGGCGGCTGGTGCCGGCTTTGCCACGGATTTCACGCGGCAGGATGCTGCGGTCATGAACATCCAGCGCGCCTGCGAGGCGGTGGTGGATATGGCGAACCACATCGTGCGGCGTGATCGTTTGGGCGTAGTGAGCAGCGCGCGCGAGAGTTTCGACACGCTTGTGTCAGCGGGCTTCATCACGCAGGAACTCGCAGAAGCGATGAAGCACATGGTTGGCTTCCGCAATCTAGCGGTTCACGACTACCAGCGCTTGCTGCTCGCCGTTGCCGAGCGCGTGATACAGCG
>CAIXOY010000549.1 GCA_903921135.1 uncultured Gammaproteobacteria bacterium | reverse complement strand
GTCCGCGCCTTCGCGAGATCAATGGTCTGGATCAGCGAGGACTTGAAGATCGCATCGAACTGCGCGCGGGTGAGGCGGCCCAGCACGCCGTCGCTGACCATGCGCACCGTGGCGTTGCGCACGGTGTCGGCCACGAGGGCTTCCTCGCCGAAATAATCCCCTGGCACCAGATCGAAAGTCTGCCCCTTGTAGGGGCCCGCTTCCTCGGTGAAGACCCGCGCCTCGCCCTGCTGCAGGATGTAGAAGTGATCGCCGTGCGTACCTGCTTTCACCACGTCCTGCCCGGCGCTGAAGGGCACACGCTCCAGCTCGATGAAGCAGCGCTGGATGTTGGTGGCGGAGAGGTGCGACATCAGCGGCGCTGCCAGCAGCCGCCCCATCCAGTCCTCGGAATATTCGTCGTCGAAGCGGGCGACTTCGAGGCGCTCGTCGGTGTCTTCCACGATCACCACATCGAAGCTGCCGCCGTCGTCCTCGACGGTGAGCAAGGCATCCATCGCCTCGCGCTTGAGCACCAGCACCTTGCAGTCCGCGGTGGCGCGCACCGAGGAGCCGTTGCGCGCCTGGTGCTCCAGCGCGAATCGCGCCTGGCTGCCACCGGCGGCGATCAGGTTGCGGTTGTCAAAGGACTCCCGCGCCTCGACCTCGCCCTCGAGCAGCAGATAGCTCACGTCGGCAGGTGGTGCCTTGCGGAACAGGAACTGGCCCTTGGCAAGGGCGATCACCGACGCGCCGGCCAGAACCCGGTCCATGTCTTTCCCGGTCATGAGCGTGAGCGGGTGGAAGCGTTGCAGTGCCTCCAGCGTGAGTTCGATGCCGTCTACGCGTGCCATGGTTCAGCCCTGTGCAGACGCGGCACGTTGCCGCAGTACCTCTACCGCCGGAAGTGCGCGGCCCTCGACATATTCGAGGAAAGCGCCACCGCCCGTGGAAACATAGGAGATCCGCTCCTGCACCCCGAAGACCTCGAGCGCGGCCAGCGTGTCGCCCCCACCGGCGAGCGAAAAGCCCGCGCTGTCGGCCACCGCGTTCGCCACCGCCCGGGTGCCGCCCGCGAACTGAGGGATCTCGAAGACACCCACCGGGCCATTCCACAGGATGGTGCCGGCGCCCTTGATGATCTCGGCGAAACGCGCCGCGGTGCGCGGTCCGATGTCGAGGATCATGTCGCCCGGGCCCACGTCCGCCACGTTGACGGTGCGCGCCTCGGCGTCCTCGGCGAAGCGGTCGGAGACCACCACGTCTTCGGGCATCGGGATCGAGGTTTTCTGCATCAGCGCGCGCGCGGTGTCGATCAGGTCGGTCTCGGCAAGGGATTTGCCGATCGGGTACCCGGCCGCCGCGAGGAAGGTGTTGGCGATGCCGCCGCCGACGATCAGCTGATCGACCTTGCCCGAGAGCTGCTCCAGCACCGAGAGCTTGGTCGAAACCTTGGAGCCGCCCACGATGGCGAGCAAGGGGCGCGCGGGGTGCTGCAGCGCACGCCCGAGGGCATCGAGCTCCGCGGCAAGCAGCGGGCCGGCGCAGGCCACCGGCGCGAAGCGCGCCACGCCGTGCGTCGAGGCCTCGGCGCGGTGCGCCGTGGCAAAGGCATCCATCACATAGATGTCGCAGAGCGCTGCCATGCGCCGCGAGAGCGCCTCGTCGTCGTCTTTCTCGCCCTTCACGAAACGCACGTTCTCGAAGAGTGCGATGCCACCCTCGGCCACCTCCACGCCATCGAGCCAGTCCGTCACCAGGGGCACGGGGCGGCCCAGAAGCTCCGTCAGCCGTTGCGCCACCGGCGCGAGCGTGAAGGGCGCGTTATCGGCCTCGGGCGCGCCGGCCTTGGGGCGGCCCAGATGGGACATGACCATGAGCCTCGCGCCACGCTCCAGCGCCAGTCGCAGCGTTGGCAGCGCGGCGAGCAGACGAGCGTCGCTGGTGACCCGGCCGTCCTTCACCGGCACGTTCAGGTCTTCGCGGATCAGCACGCGCTTGCCGCGCAGATCGAGGTCGCTCATGAGGATCACGGACATGTCAGGTCTCCTTGTAATTGTTTCCTTGTGGGTTCACGCGCCGACCGGGCAGCGGGAGTTCCAATATAACGCGACATCCAGCATGCGGTTCGCGTAGCCCCACTCGTTGTCGAACCAGATCAACACCTTCAGCAAACGCTTGCCGCCCAGCCGGGTCTGCGAGGCATCCACCACGCCTGAGCGCGGATCGTGGATGAAATCGCAGGAGGCGAGGGGCTCGGACGTGTAGCCGAGAATGCCCTCGAGCGCGCCCTGCGCCGATGCGTGCAGCACAGCGTTCACCTCGGCAACGCTGGTGTCGCGCCCGAGCACCACCGAAAGGTCGATGGCCGAGACGTTCAGCGTGGGCACCCGCATGGCCTGCGCCTCGAAGCGGCCGGCGAGCGCCGGCAGCACACGCCCGATGCCGGCCGCGAGCCCGGTATCCACCGGGATGATCGACTGCAGCGCCGCGCGGGT
>CAIXOY010000548.1 GCA_903921135.1 uncultured Gammaproteobacteria bacterium | reverse complement strand
GTGACGATGCAGGCCTTGCCCTCGAGACGGTGTGCATTTCCCATCGGTGTTTTCTCCTGTACGGGTGATGTGGGTCTGCGCTGGCGGCGCAGGTGCTTGCCATGGTGCCACCATGGGCTCCGGCAAGGCCATGCTCATGCTATCCCCGTGGAGGTAACCTCTCCTCCGCACTCTCGGGCATGCTCTGCATCTGATGCCCTCTCCAAGGAGAAGCCCTGTGGCCATCCAACACCTTCGCATCCTGCTTGCGGTCGCGGCCCTGAGCGCGGCCGGACTCTCCTGCACCGTGCACGCGGAGGGCTTGCAAGCCGACGTCCACGGCCTGGTTGTCCCCGAGACAGTGAAGGCGGAAGACCGCGGCTCCTCCCTCTACCTGCAGAAATGCGCGAGCTGCCACGACCACCCGCAGAACAACGTGCCCCCGCGCGCATCCCTTGCGTACCGCTCGCCAGAGGCGATCCAGTACGCCCTCGCGGAGGGCGCGATGAAGCCGATGGCCGCGGGCCTCACGGCAGAGGACATCGAGGCGCTTACGGTACTGCTCTCGGGCCGAAAGCCCCGCCCGCTGCCGGACCCGATGAGTGCCGCGTGCAAGACGCCCGCAGCGCCTCTCGTCTTGGCAGAGCAGGACTGGAGCAATAACGGTGGCAGCCACACCAACACACGCTTCCGCGATTACGGCTGGCTCACCGCGGAAAGCGCGCCGCGCCTGCGTCTGGCATGGAGCTTCGGTTACCCGGGCGGTGCGGGTGGCCCCGCCGTGCTGGGCGGTGACCGGGTCTTCCTGCCCGCGGGCTTCGGCTTTGTGCTTTCGCTGGACGCCGAGACGGGCTGCGTGCGCTGGGCCTTCCGCCGTCCGGGCAGGATCGTGCGCAGCCTTGCCATCTCGGGCCCGACCGGCGAACAGCCGCGTACGGCGCTGTTTTTCGGTGACGATCTGGCCTCGGTGACGGCGCTGGATGCCGCCACCGGCGAGCAGCTCTGGCATGTGCGTGTCGAAGACAACGTGCTCTCGCGCATCACGGGTTCGCCGAGCGTGTACGAGGGCAAGGTGCTGGTGCCGATTTCCTCCATCGAGGATCCGATGACGCATGTGGGCAGCCACGCCTGCTGCAGCAGCCGCGGTGGTGTGGTGGCGCTGGACGCAGCAACGGGCAAGATCCTCTGGAAGCGACATCACATCACGGAGCCCCTGCGGGATCTGCCCGCCGTAGGTGCTGATGCGCCACCGCGGCGCGGGCCCGCCGGCGCCGCCACCTATGTGCCGCTTGCCATCGATGCACGGCGCGGGCTCGTCTATGCCAGCACGGCCGAGGAGTACGGCACGCTCGATGCGGCCGGCCCTTACTCCGTGATCGCCTACGACATCGATACCGGCGAACGCCGCTGGGCGCAGCAGTTCCTGCCGAAAGGCGCAGAGCGTGACGCCGCGTGTGCTGCGTTCAGCGAGACCGACTGCCGCAACCTCTTCTCGATGGGCACGGCGCCGCTGATCCACACCTTCCCTGACGGACGCCAGTTGCTGCTTGCCGGCCAGAAGTGGGGCTACGTCTACGCGATGGATCCCGACGATGGCGGCCGCGTCCTGTGGCGCAGCAAAGTCGCGAACGGCGGCGATATGGGTGGCGTGATCTACGGGCTCGCGAGCGATGGCGAGCGCATCTACGTGCCGGTGTCGGACGTTGACGCGAAGGCGCCCGGGCGCGCCGGCAGCCTGCTCGCGCTCGATCCGGCAACGGGTAAGACACTGTGGCGTCGCGAGGGGCCCGTGCCGCAGTGCAGCTGGACACAAGAGGGTTGCACAGCTGCGCAGATCGCGGCGTTGAGCGCGGTGCCGGGCGCGGTCTTTGGCGGCTTCAACGATGGTTGGCTGCGGGCGTTCTCGACGCGCGATGGCGCGCCGCTCTTTGCCTTCGATACCGCGCGTGACTACGAGACGGTGAACGGCATACCGGCGCGCGGCGGTCAGGTCTCGGGCTATCCGGTGGTCATCGGGCGCGATGCGCTCTTCGTGACATCAGGGGCCAGTTCCGTGGAGCGTCCGGGTAACGCCTTGCTGGTGTTCAAGGCCGGGCAGCGCTGATGCCAACCCCGAGCCCTCATCACGGTCCTTACGTCGTCATCCCCGTCATCGGAGGTTTTGTGCGCCAGATCCAGCGCCTCGTGCAGCTACTGCCTTTGCTCCTCGTGATGGCCTCTTCGGCATACGCAGCCACTCCCTTGCCACCGGGCGATGTGCGCGTCACCAACGTCGAGCTCATCCGCGAGCAGCAGGCCGAGCACATCGGCACGCTCGGCTACATCTGGGGTTTCCCGATGGTCGATATGAGCACGCAGATGTTCAACGAGACGCACCGCGTGGCGCCCGCGCAGCCCGTGCTGGCGCCGGTGAACACCTTCCATCGGCGCGAATTCCTGGTCACGCCCTCTAGCTCCGAGGGGCTGCGTGCTCCCAACAACGACACGCTCTATCTGAGCGGCTGGTTCGATCTCTCGCAGGGCCCTGTGATCGTCCACGCGCCGGATACGGCAGGGCGCTACTACACGCTCGCGGTCACCGACTTTTTCAACGAGGTCACGCATCTCGGCAGGCGGACCACGGGCACTGCAGCGCGCGATTTCGCGCTTGTGGGGCCCGGCTGGAAAGGCACGCTTCCGACCGGTGTGATGGCAGTGCCGGTGAAGACGAAGCAGGCGTGGATCCTGGGCAGGTTGCTGGTGGACGGGGAGGCCGACTTTCCCGTGGCGCTCGGCCTGCTGCGCGAATTCCGCGCGGCGCCCCTCTCGGCGTGGGAGAAGGCCGGCACGTTCACGCCGCCCGAACCTGCCGCCGCGCCGCGCCTTGAGCCACGTGAATCGCCCGAATTCTTCGCCGTGCTGAACGCCTGGCTCCGCGAGAACGCGACGCCGGCGGACGAGGGCGCACTGATGGCGCTCTTCGATCGTGCGGGCTTCGGGCCCGGGGTGCAGTTCGATGCGGCCGCACTCGATCCCGCCACGCGTCGCGGCCTCGAGAAAGGCATCAGCAACGCCCGCGCCATGCTGCGCGCCGCGGGCAACGTCCCGCTGCCCGATGTGCGCAATGGCTGGATTTTCCCGCTGGGGCTGGCCGATTACGGGCACGACTATCTGTCACGCGCGGCCGTGGCGGCCGGGGGCTACGCCAACCGCCCCGAGGAATCCACCTATGCGGCGCGTACCGTCGACGATGCGGGCCAGCCGATGACCGGTGCGCGTGCTTACCACCTGCACTTCTTGCCGGAGCAGATACCGCCAGCGGGGGCCTTCTGGTCGCTCAGTGCCTACGATGCGCTGACACGGAACCTGATCGAGAACCTGATCAGGCGCTACAGCATCGGCGACCGCACACGCGGCCTGCGCAAGAACGCCGATGGTTCGCTCGATATCCACATTTCCCGCGAGCGCCCGGCCGGCGGCGCCTCGAACTGGCTTCCCGTGGGGGCAGGGCCGTTCTACCTCGTGGTGCGGATCTACGAGCCGGGGCCTGCGGTCTTCGATGGCAGTTATGCGTTGCCGCCGCTTCGCCCGGAACCTTGACGCAGGTCTGCGCGGCGCTTGGACCCTCGGTATTCCCTTATGGAACCGAGCGGCAAAGCGTGGGAGCCTGCAAATGCCGGTCGCATCGCTTTCTGCCAATGCACCGGTCGTTTCCAGTTCATCAAAACAGTGAGGTGAAGGTGTCATGGCCAACGTCTTCAAGAGCATCACGAGTTCGGCGGATTTCAGCAATTCGATCGATGACGAAACCCTGCTACGACTACTCTTGACCACGCCTGTCCTCTCTGGCGCAGGCACATCGCTGCAGTTTTCTTTTCCCGATTCCCGGATAGCGTTTTCGGGCACTGACTTCGCGCTCGTCTCCGGCAAACTCACGGGCGTTATCAACGGGGTGCTGTCGAGCGATATCGTCAACACGGTAACCACTGACCTTGCCGAGATAAGCGGCATCAACGTGCCGGTGGCCGATCTGTTCCAGGCACTTGCTGATGGGGATCTGGCTGCCGCCAACGCGCTGTTCTACGGCGGAGCGGACTCCATGCAAGGCAGGCTTGGCGCCGACTCGTTTCGCGGGTGGGCAGGCAACGACACCCTGCGCGGCGGCGACGGTGACGACTTTCTCTCCGGTGATGCGGGCTTCGATTCCCTGTTCGGCGATAACGGCAACGACGTGCTGAACGGTGGCCTTGGCAACGACAAATTGCAGGGCGGCCTCGGCGCCGACACCCTGCTCGGCGGCGTTGGCGATGATGTGCTGACCGGGGGCCCCGGGCGCGATGTTCTTGTGGGTGGCAGAGGAGCCGACAAGTTCGTCTTCAACGCGTTGACGCAGTCCGGCACCACGCTCCAGACGGCCGATCTGATCCGGGATTTCCAGAGCGGGATCGACAAGATCGTGCTGACGGGCATCGACGCCGACAGCACGACGCCGGGCGTCCAGACATTCAGCGCGCCCACCGATGTGATGAGTGCCACCCCTGGCAGCATCTACCTGCAGGTTGGTTCATTCGGCTGCGTCGCCAACTTCAACACCGACACCGATCTCACGCCGGAGTTCGTTCTGCTCATCGGTGGGGCGGGGCTGCTGCCGGCGTCGGACTTCATTTTCTGAGTGGGCTGCCCTGTCTTCCACGCGGGGCAGGGCTTACTTCAGCACTACCACCGGTTCGCCCTTGGGCAGCAGGTGGAATCGCACTCCCGTCCGTTTCTGCATCTCGTCGAGAAACGCCATCGAGCGCTGGAAATC
>CAIXOY010000547.1 GCA_903921135.1 uncultured Gammaproteobacteria bacterium | reverse complement strand
TTCGCATACTTCACCACATGACCGGCCAGCGAAGGGTCGCGGCGTATCGCATCGGTCAGGGAATTGATGTCGGCGCCGGGATCGTTGATCACGGCGAGCACCATCGCCGCCACGCTCGGAAGCACGGGCACCGTCAGGCGTCGGGCCTGCAGCCGTTCCTCGATCTGCCTGTGGATATCGCCCGTGTCCATGTGCCTCCGTGAGGGGTGGGTCAGAAAAAGCAGGAACAGCCTAACGATTGCACGGATCGACGGATTGCGCTATCTCAAGAAACCCGCAGCCGGTTCACGGAGCCGAGAGTGCCCGATACGCCCCGAAAGCCGCTCCCGCTGCGCCTGCGCGCCCCGCAAACCGAAGATTGTGCCGCCTTCCTCCGTGCGGTCAGCCGCAGCCGTCGACTGCATGCAGGGCGGGTATCGCCCCCCGACACACGGGCGCTGTTCCGCACCTGGCTCGAACGCATCGCCGATGGCAGCTACTACGGTCATCTGCTGCTCGACACCGAGGGTGAACTGCTGGGTGTCGTCAACCTGAGCGAGGTGATCCGGGGCGGCTACCAGAGCGCTTACCTCGGGTACTACGTCTTCGCCGGGTATGAATGCCAGGGCGTGATGAGCAGCGGCCTCCGGATGGTGCTGCCGCGTGCTTTCGGAGAGTACCGGTTGCACCGCGTCGAGGCGGCCGTGCAGCCGGGTAACATCGCCTCACGGCGGCTGGTGCAGCACCTCGGCTTCCGGCTCGAAGGGCTCTCGCTGCGCAGCGTGAAGATCGGCGGTCGCTGGCGCGACCACGAGCGCTGGGCACTCACCACCGAAGAGTGGCGCGCCAGCGCCGCGCATCGACGCAAGACAGACGGGAGAAACTGATGGCCCTTGGCGCCACCGTGCACCGCGCGGAACTCGAATTAGCCGACATCGACCGCGGTGTCTACGGCAGCCACACGCTCACGCTGGCGCGCCATCCCTCCGAAACCGAGGAGCGGCTGATGCTGCGGCTGCTCGCGTGGGCGATGTTCGCGGATCCGGATCTCGAATTCGGCCGCGGCATCTCCACCGAGGAAGACCCTGATCTCTGGCTGCGCCGCCCGGACGGCACGATCGCGTTGTGGATCGAGGTGGGGCTGCCGGAGGAAAAACGCCTGCGACGGGCGGCCGGGCGCGCGGACGAGGTCGTGGTGATCGCCTCGGGCGGGCGCGCCGTGCCGCCGTGGTGGGCGCGGCAGCGTGAGGGTCTGCAGCGCATCGCCGGGCTGCGCGTGCTGGAAATCCCGCAGGAGCAGTCGCGGCAACTGGCGGGGCTCTGCGCCCGCGGTATGCGCCTTCACTGCACGGTGCAGGAGGGACAGTTCCTGCTGGGGGATGCCACACAATCGGTGGTGGTGGTGCCGGAGATGCTGCATCCCCATTGATCGGCGTCCGCCCTACAGTGGAAGATGCCGCGCCCTGACCGGGAGCAATACGCATGGACATCCGATTCAACCCAGAGGACATCGCCTTCAGGGACGAGGTCCGCCGTTTCCTCGCCGAGGACTTCCCGGCCGACATCCGCCTGAAGATGCAACAGGGCATGCAACTCGGGCGGGATGACCATGTGCGCTGGCAGCAGGTGCTGGCCGCGCGCGGCTGGGCCGGGGTGAACTGGCCCGTCGAATACGGCGGTACGGGCTGGACGCCGGTGCAGAAGTACATCTTCTCCACGGAATGCGCGCTGGAGAACACGCCGCGGATCGTGCCCTTCGGTCTCGGGATGGTCGGCCCCGTCATTTACACCTTCGGCACCGAGGCCCAAAAGCAGCGTTTCCTGCCCGACATCCTCGCGAGCCGCGTGTGGTGGTGCCAGGGCTACTCCGAGCCGAACGCCGGCTCCGACCTCGCCTCGCTGCAGACGCGTGCCGTGCGCGACGGCGATCACTACGTGGTCAACGGCACCAAGACCTGGACCACGATGGCCCAGTTCGCAGACTGGATCTTCTGCCTCGTGCGCACCGGCGGCCCGGAGCTCAAACCCCAGGCCGGCATCAGTTTCCTGCTGATCGACATGAAAACCCCCGGGGTACGCGTGTCGCCCATCCGGCTGCTCGACGGCACGCCCGAGGTGAACGAGGTGCACTTCGAGGACGTGCGGGTTCCCGTGGAGAACCTGGTCGGCGAGGAAAACCGCGGCTGGACCTGCGCCAAATATCTGCTCACGCACGAACGCACGGGCATTGCGCAGGTGGCGCGCTCGCGGGTGCGCATGGCGGAGCTCAAGCGCCTCGCGGCGTCGACGCCAGCCGGGCACGCGGGCACGCTGCTGGAGGATCCCTTTTTCCTCCGCCGCGTGGCGGAATTGGAGACCGAGCTGCTCGCACTGGAATACACGGAGCTGCGCACGCTCGCCAACCTGAGCGCAGGCAAATCGCCGGGGCCGGCGTCCTCGATCCTCAAGATCAAG
>CAIXOY010000546.1 GCA_903921135.1 uncultured Gammaproteobacteria bacterium | reverse complement strand
GTGGAGCATGACGGGCGTCTGACGGCTGCCATCCTCGGCCACGTACTCCGCGTCGAGGCGGCCGGGCATGGAGAAATCCACCTGTATGGTGCCGCACTGCCATACACGGCCAATGCAGTCCTTGAGGCTGAACTCGATCTTGGGCCCGTAGAAAGCACCCTCTCCCGGCAGCAGTTCCCAAGGGAGGCCTTTGGCATCAAGCGCCTTGGCGAGTGCGTCTTCGGCCTTGTCCCAGATCTCTTCGGAGCCCACCCGTTGGGGCGGGCGGGTCGAGAGGCGATAGATGATGTCGCTGAACCCGAAATCGGCGTAGACCTCGTGCAGGAGGTCGATGAACTCGGCCACTTCCTGCTGGATCTGCGCCTCGGTGCAGAAGATGTGGGCGTCGTCCTGCGTGAAACCACGCACCCGCATCAGGCCGTGCAACGAACCCGAAGGCTCGTTGCGGTGGCAGGAGCCGAACTCGGCCAGGCGCAGAGGAAGATCCCGGTAGCTCTTGAGACCCTGATTGAAGACCTGAACGTGGCAGGGGCAGTTCATGGGCTTGACGGCGAAGTCACGGTCTTCGATATGCAGCGAGAACATGTTCGCGCCGAATTTGTCGGCGTGCCCCGAGCGCTGCCAGAGGCTCAGATCGACCACCTGCGGCGTGCGGATCTCCTGGTAGCCGCGCACGCCCAGTTTGCCGCGCATGTACTGCTCCAGCGCCTGCCAGATGGACCAGCCACGCGGGTGCCAGAAGACCATGCCCGGTGCCTCTTCCTGCGTATGGAAGAGCTTCAGTTTCTTGCCGATGCGGCGGTGGTCGCGACGCTCGGCCTCCTCGATGCGGTGCAGATAAGCCTTGAGCGCCTTCGGGTCGGCCCAGGCGGTGCCGTAGATGCGCTGGAGCATCGCGTTCTTCGAATCCCCGCGCCAATAGGCACCGGCCACCTTGGTGAGCTTGAATGCGCGCAGCTTGGCGGTGCTGGGCACATGCGGCCCGCGGCACAGGTCGATGAAATCGCCTTGCCGGTAGAGGGAGATGTCTTCGTTGGACGGAATGGACGCGATGATTTCTGCCTTGTAGGCCTCGCCCATGTCGCGGAAAAACTGCACTGCCTCATCACGCGGCATCAGGCTGCGCTCTACCGCAAGATCTGCCGCAGCGAGCTCTTCCATGCGCTTCTCTATGGCCGCCAGATCTTCGGGCGTAAAGCTGCGCTCGAAGGCGAAGTCGTAGTAGAAGCCATCATCAATGACGGGACCGATGGTCACCTGCGCCGAGGGAAAGAGTTGCTTCACTGCTTGCGCGAGGAGGTGCGCGGTGGAGTGACGGATCACCTCCAGAGCATCGGCGGACTTGTCCGTGATGATCTCGAGCGCGGCGTCGGACTCGATCACGCAGGAGGTATCAACCATGCGGCCATCGACGCGCGCTGCAAGTGCGGCTTTCGCGAGGCCGGGGCCGATGCTGGCGGCGACATCGCGCACGGTCACGGCATGGTCGAAACTGCGCTGGCTGCCATCGGGCAGGCTGATCACGGGCATGTTGCTGGCTCCTGCGCGGTGGTGGCCCTGACGAGAGGCCTCTTGTTCCACCGAAATGAACATGGGCTGCGCCTCACGGGTGCACCCCGGGCGGGCGGCGCGAGACTAGCACAGTGTTATCCTGCGTTCACAATCAAAAGACTGGCAACTCTGGACGCACGGCCCATGCAAAAACGCGTGTTGGCGACACTGCTGATCGCCCTCCCCTCGCTCTGTATTGCTGATACCGGAACAGCTCAGTGGAACGTCGCCGCCCCACCGCTTCCACAGCGCGAGATCGCGATCGACGTCGACCAGGGCACCTGGATGAACATCGATATGAGCCCCGACGGCAAGCAGATCGCGTTCGATCTGTTGGGGGACATCTACCTGATGCCATCGACGGGCGGTGAAGCCACGCGCATCGCCGAGGGCCTGCCGCAGGAAATGCAGCCCCGCTTCTCACCAGACGGCCAGCGCATCGCCTTCACCAGCGATCGCGGGGGCGGCGACAACATCTGGCTGATGAACGCCGACGGCAGCGAGAAACGCCAACTTACGCACGAGGATTTCCGACTGCTGAATTCGCCCGACTGGAGCCCGGACGGTCGCTTCATCGCAGCACGCAAGCACTTCACCTCAGAACGATCGCTCGGTACGGGAGAGGTCTGGCTCTACCACGTCGGTGGCGGCAGCGGTGTGCAGGTGGTGAAGCGCCAGAGCGAGGCCCTCCAGAAAGAGCTGGGCGAGCCGGCCTACGCGCCTGATGGGAGCGCCGTCTACTACTCGCGCAACACCACGCCGGGGCCGAACTTCGAGTACGCTCAGGACTCCAACGATGAAGTCTTCGCGATCGAGAAAATGGATCTCGCCTCGGGCGAGGTAAACGCGGTCGTCGGTGGCGCAGGCGGTGCGGTACGGCCGACGCCTTCGCCCGACGGAAGGAAACTCGCCTTCGTCAAACGCGAGCGTGGCATCTCGGCGCTTTTCGTGATGGATCTCGCCTCCGGCATCCGCACGAAACTCTACGGGCCACTCGATCAGGACATGCAGGAAGCCTGGGCCGTTCATGGTGTCTACCCGACTATGGACTGGACGCC
>CAIXOY010000545.1 GCA_903921135.1 uncultured Gammaproteobacteria bacterium | reverse complement strand
GACACCGTGGGCACCGGCGGGCTGGCCGCCCGCGCACTCGGGCTGATGGTGGCGCTGCTCGCGGCCTCTGCAGCACTGGCCGCGATTCTGTTCCCGATCATCCTGTCGGCCTGGCCCGTGGACGCGGGCTCTGCCGCGGCGCTGCGCAGCGTGAGCGCAGGAGAGGTGCCCACAGCGCCCGCCGCCGCTGCGTGGTGGCAGGGCATCGTGCCGGTGAACCCGGTGCAGGCCGCGGCGGAGGGCGCGATGCTCCCGCTCGTGGTCTTTGCTGTCGCCTTCGGCTTTGCGGTGACACGCATCGACCCCGAGGCGCGCGCGCGGCTGGTGGGTTTCTTCCAGGCAATGGCCGACGCGCTGCTGGTGATCGTGCACTGGGTGCTGCGGCTGGCCCCCGTGGGCGTGTTCGCGCTCGCGTTCCTGCTGGGCTCACGCACGGGGCTGCAGGCCGCGGGCGCGCTGCTCCACTACATCCTGATGCTGCTCGCGCTGATGGTGGTGATGGGCTTGCTGGTGTATCCGGGCGCAGTGCTGGGTGCTGGCGTGCGGCTGCAGCAGTTCGCGCGGGCCGTGCTGCCCGCGCAGGTGGTGGCGGCGAGCACGCAGTCATCGCTCGCCTCGCTGCCCGCGATGGTGCAGGGCTGCCGGGAGCATCTGGGGGTGTCGGCGCGTGTGAGCTCGCTCGTGCTGCCGCTCGCCGTGTCGGTGTTCAGGCTGTCCAGCCCGGGCGTGAACCTGGCGGTGGCGCTCTACGGCGCGCACCTCTACGGGATGGAACCCACGCTGCTGCAACTCGCCACCGCGATCGCCGTGGCGGTGCTGACCAGCATGGCCTCGGTCAGCCTGCCGGGGCAGCTCACCTTCTACACCACCGCCACGCCGATCTGGCTGGTGCTGGGCTTGCCGCTCGATCTTTTGCCCTTGCTGCTTGCGGTCGAAAACATCCCTGACATTGCCCGCACGATGGTGAATGTCACGGGGGATGTGGCGGTGACGGCGACGGTGGAGAGGTGGGCGGGGGAGGCGGAATGAGCGAAGAAAAACATCCCTCCGTCGGGACGGATACGCCTCGGCCGGGGAGAAAGAGAAGCGCGAGCAATCCGTTCAATCCACGCCGCGGACCCGACAGTGCGCGGGAGCGCATCCTGTTGGCATTGGAGTTGGGCAGACGTGCTCAATTCCTCAGGAAGCTGGGCAAGGAAGCCTCGTCGCTCGAGCCCATCGACCCCGAGGCTGCGGAACCCGGCGCAGGCACGATCTTGCCTGCGCCACCTCGAGAATCATGTAGAGATACGTGAAATGCCCGAGGGGAAAAGAACCCGATGATCCGCAACCTGCTCCTCGCACTGCTTGCCACCGTGGTGGTTGCAGTGACACTGGCGGCCCTCGCGCTTCGTGACAACCCGGCGCGCAGTGCCGTCGGCGAAACGCGTGTTGCCGACAATCACGGCGCGCAGATCCGGTATGTCATCAGTGGCCCGGCCAACGCGCCGCTTGTACCCCTGCTCGCGAGCTTCGCCCGCTCGGCATCGGACTTCAACGAGCTCGTGCTGGCGCTGAACGCCGCCGGATACCGCACGCTGGCACTGCAGGCGCGAGGGGTAGAGGGCAGCGATCTGCCGTCGATGCGCCCGAGTCTGTTCGATTACGCAGGCGATCTGGCGGCGGCACTGGATGCGGAGCGGGTCACGGGGCGCGTCGTGCTGGTCGGACACGCTTATGGCAATCGCGTTGCGCGCGCTTTCGCCAGCCGCTATCCGCAGCGTGTCGATTCGCTGGTTCTGCTCGCCGCGGGAGATAGCGCTCCGCCGCCTGAGACGCGCGATGCGATCATGACCGTACTGCTGCAGGTGTGGCCCGAGACCACGCGCCGCCGTGCTCTGCAGAAGGCTTTTTTCGCAAACGGGAACGAGGCGCCGGATTACTGGTTGAGCGGCTGGCACCCCCGCGCAGGCCTGGCTCAGGCGTACGCGACGGCCAACACGCCATCCTCACAGTGGAGCGGTGGCGGCGACGCGCCAATGCTGATCCTGCAGCCGCTGCACGACGCTGCGGCGGCAGAGGGCGCGCAGGTGCTGTTGCAGCGATTCCCGCAACGCGTTCGGGTGATCGAGCTTCACGGCGCCGGTCACGCGATCCTGCCGGAGCAGCCGCTGCAGGTGCGAGATGCCGTCCTGCAACATCTGAGAGTCAGGATCGCCGCACCGCTCATGCCCGATCAGCCGAACATCGCCTCGTCCATCCCCATGACCGTCGCGGCCGGCGTCATGGCGACCGCCGCGTGCATGGCCGCGCGCGGCAGGATCTGCTCGCCGTAGAAACGCGCCGTCACGAGCTTCGACTGCAGGAAGGCAGCGTTGCCCTCGCCTGCAGCAAGCTTGCGGTGTGCAGCCAGCGCCGACACACCCATCTGCCAGCCACCGGCGACCACGCCTGCGAGCATCATGAAGTGATAGGCCGAAGCATTGGCCGTGCGGCCTTCGGTGTCGGCGTTGTTGCGCACCCACGCGCCGGCACGGGCGAGCGCGTCGATGCCGGCACCGAGCGCCGTACCCAGCGCCGCCTCGGCACTTGCCGAGAGCGCATCGGCCACGCCGCGCATCTCGTCGATCAGCTCTGCCATGGCCTCGCCGCCGTCGCGCAGGAATTTCCGCCCGATCAGGTCGATGGCCTGGATGCCGTTGGTGCCTTCGTAAATGGGCAGGATGCGCGCGTCACGCATGTACTGCGCGGCGCCTGTTTCCTCGACGAAGCCCATGCCGCCGTGCACCTGCACGCCGATCGAGGTGATCTCCATGGAGTTCTCGGTGCACCAGCCCTTCACGATGGGCGTGAGCAGCGCGAGGCGCGCCTCGTGGAAGGCGTTTCCGCCCTCGTCGGTGGCGTTGTGCGCGCGATCGTGGCTCGCCATCGCAAGGTAGGTGAGCGCGCGGCCCGCCTCGGTGAGCGCCTTCATGGTGAGCAGCATGCGCCGCACATCGGGGTGGTTGATGATCGTGACGCGCGCGGGCGAGCCGCCCGCCGAGCCCTGCACCCGCTCGCGGGCATAGTACGCCGCGTGCTGCAGCGAACGCTCCGACACAGCCACACCCTGCAGGCCCACCGAGAGCCGCGCGTGGTTCATCATCGTGAACATGCAGGCAAGGCCGTTGTTCTCGCGGCCGACGAGCCAGCCACGGGCGCCGCCGTTCTCGCCGAAGCTCATCACGCAGGTCGGGCTCGCGTTGATGCCGAGTTTGTGCTCGACCGAGACGGGGAAAAGGTCGTTCCGTGCACCGATGCTGCCGTCGTCGTTCACGAGGTACTTGGGAACGAGGAAGAGCGAGATGCCCTTCACGCCGGGCGGCGCATCGGGCAGGCGCGCGAGCACCAGATGGATGACGTTCTCCGTCATCGCGTGATCGCCCCAGGTGATGTAGATCTTGGTACCGAAGACGCGATAGGCATCGCCGTCGCGCTCGGCGCGCGCAGACACCACCGAAAGATCCGATCCGGCCTGCGGCTCGGTGAGATTCATCGTGCCCGTCCACTCGCCGGAAACGAGCTTGGGCAGGTAGCGCTGCTTCAGTTCATCGCTGGCGTGGGCAAGGATCGCGTCGATCGCACCCTGCGTGAGCAGCGGGCAGAGGCTCAACGCGAGGTTTGCCGACTGCACCATTTCCTGTACGGCCGTGGCGAGCGTGACGGGCAGGCCCTGACCACCGTAATCCGCCGGGAAAGGCACGCTGTTCCAGCCACCGTCGACGTACTGCCAGTAGGCTTCCTTGAAGCCGTCGGCCTGCACCACCTGGCGGTTCTCGACACGCGAACCCTGGCGGTCGCCCGGCCAGTTCAAGGGAGCCATCGCCTCGGAGGTGAGCGCGGCCGCGCCCTCGAGAATCGCCTGCACCAGATCCGGCGTGGCCTCCTCGAAACCCAGTTGCGCAAGCTCGCCCATGCGGGCGTGCTCTTCCAGCACGAAGGCGATCTCGGTGACGGGGGGGTTGTAGTCGCTCATGGCGTTACTCCTTGCACATCTCGGTAAGGGGTGGCGTTTTTCAGGTGCCCGGAAAACGGTAACCGCTCATGCGGTCCCGGAGGTCTTTCTTGCTCAGCTTGCCGGTGGCGGTATGCGGCAGTTCATCGACGAAGACGACGTCGTCGGGAATCCACCACTTCGCGACTTTTCCGTCGAAGAAGGCGAGCAATTCATCGCGGGAAACGTCCACGCCCGGTTTGCGTACTACGCAGAGCAGCGGGCGCTCGGCCCACTTCGGGTGCGCCGCGCCGATCACCGCGGCCTCGGCCACACCGGGGTGCGCCATAGCGGTGTTCTCCAGATCGATGGAGCTGATCCACTCGCCACCGGACTTGATCACGTCCTTCGTCCGGTCGGTGATGGCCACGAAACCGCGCGCGTCGATGGTGGCGACATCGCCGGTCTCGAACCAGCCGTCCTCGGCGTGGGCGTCACTGCCGTCGAGGCGGTAGTAAGCGCTGCAGATCCAGGGGCCACGCACTTTCAGCGAGCCGAAGCTCTCGCCGTCCCAGGCAACTTCACGCCCGTCGGGATCCACGATCTTCACGTCCACACCAAAGACCGGACGCCCCACCTTGAGACGCAGCGCCCATTGCTCCTCGGCGCCCAGCGAGTCCCAATCCGCGGTCGGGGAGTTCAGCGTGCCGATGGGGCTCATCTCGGTCATGCCCCAGGCGTGCTGCACGTGCACGCCGTGGCGCTCCTCGAAGGCCTCCATCAGGGAGCGCGGGCAGGCCGATCCTCCCACGATCACACGCTTGAGAGACGGCACCCGCTTGCCGGTTTTCTCGAGATATCCGAGCAATGCGAGCCACACGGTGGGCACACCCGCCGTGAGCGTGACGGCTTCGGATTCGATCAGCTTCTGCAGGGCCTCGCCATCGCCCATGCGGGGGCCGGGGAACACGAGCTTGGCGCCCACCACAGCGGCACCGTAGGGAATACTCCAGGCGTTGACGTGGAACATCGGCACCACGGGCATCACAACCTCGCGGCAGGAGAGGTTCATGCTGTCGGGCATCAATGCGGCATAGGTGTGCAGCACCAGCGCACGGTGGCTGTAGAGCACGCCCTTGGGATTGCCCGTAGTGCCCGAGGTGTAGCAGAGCGAGCAGGCCGTGTTCTCGTCCAACGCGGGCAAGTCGAAATGTCCCGGAAGACCCTCGAGCAGGCTCTCGTAGGAGACGGCATCACGCAGGCCGCAGTTTTCCGCTGCGGCCGCGGGGCCCAGGATCACGAAGCGTTCTACCGTGGGCAGGCGATCTTGCAAGCCACGCAACAGCGGAATGAACGCCGGGTCGACGAAGAGCCAGCGGTCTTCGGCGTGGTTGACGATGAAATCGATCTGCTCGGGGAAGAGGCGCGGATTGATGGTGTGGCACACCAGGCCCATGCAGGCGGCGCCGAAATACACCTCGAGGTGGCGGTAGTCGTTCCAGGCGAGGGTCCCGACGCGGTCTCCGATGCGCGCGCCAAGCGCCTGCAGGGCATGGGCCAGCTGCGCGGCGCGGGCAAAGGCCTCGCGGTAGCGGTAGCGGTGCAGGGGCACATCGGCCGTGACCGAGACCACCTCGGCATCGCCATGGAACTTGCGCGCGTGCGCCATCACCGTGGTGAGCGTGAGCTGGGAGTGCATCATCAGGCCGAGCATGGGCGAATCTCCGCTGCGTGGTGCCGCAGTACGGTGGTGCTGTCGTGAACGGGTTGCGTCGGCAGTGTAGCCGCAGGTGCCCCGGATTTCAGCAGGACCACGGGGTCTGCTGCCATTCCGCCTGCGTATACTGGCCATCACCGGGCGGCCTCCGCCGCCGGCCCCCACGCAACCACACGGCCTGTTTCACATGACTGCGGGCGAAGCCGAAGACATCGACTTCAAGGAACTGCTGGGCGAGGACGTCACCCCTCTCGCCGGCGACACGCCACTGCTGCTCAAGCGTTTCGCGGAGGTGACGCCGGGGACGCTGGAGCGCCGCCGCGCCGCCGAAGCCCTGCTCGCGCGGGACCCGAACTTCCTCTCCACGCAGGACATTCCCCTCATCGAGCCGCACGCGGAGCTCTCGTTCCTGCGCCCGGGCGTGCAGTACGGCGTGTTCAAGCGCCTGCGGCTCGCGGAGTACCGGATCGAAACACGACTGGACCTGCACGGTCTGACGGTAGAGCAAGCCCGCCTCGCGGTGTTCCAGCTGGTGAGGGATTGCCTCAAGCACGACTTACGCGTCT
>CAIXOY010000544.1 GCA_903921135.1 uncultured Gammaproteobacteria bacterium | reverse complement strand
GCGCCCGAATGGGCGTTCCTTTTCGAGCCTGCAAAAGATTGATCACAGCGATCTGCAACATACGCAAGGCAGTCCCGTTTCCCGACGTCCAATGCGGAGTTTGTTCGTGGTGAGCTACAACGGCGGCAGCCACATCAACGGCGTGGCATGGGCGCCGAAATCACCCGACACCCGCTAAACTCTCACGCCACCGCCCCCACCCCCGCCCGCCGGAAATGCGGGATCACCTTCTCGCCCACATTGCGGATGGTTTCCATGATTGCCGAGTGCGGGATCGTGCCCATCTGGAACAGGAAGAGCACCTCGTCGGCACCGGCTTCCTTCAGGCGCGTGACATAGCGGATGCAGTCGTCGGCGTTGCCGTAGGCATCCTGCGCAACGGTGTAGTTGCTGACGTGCTCGTCGCCCACCGGGATGTGCTCCTCGGAGAGATACGCCACCGTCTTCTGCCTGCCCGCACCCAGCGCTGCAGCGTGCTCATCGGCGCTCAGATCCTCGACCACGGGCTTCGGCCCGCCCTGGTACCAGTACGCGATGGACTCGGCGAAGAAGCGCTGCCCGCGCAGCCCGATGCGCCGCGCTTTCTCGCGGTCGTCCAGCACGCAGGCCGCGCAGAAGGCCGCGAGGTGTTCGGTGGGCACCAGCCCGACCTGGTCCTCGACTTTGCGGTTACGGAAATGCTCGCGGTAGATCGCGTTCTTACGGGCGATTTCATCCGGCCCCGAGAAACCCAGCACCAGCGCACCGAGGCCGCGGCTCCCTGCCAGTTGCAGCGTGGCCTCGCGCGTGCAGGCGTAGTAGAGCGGCGGGTGCGGGCTCTGCAGCGGTTTCGGGTGGATGGGCCGGCGCGGGATCTTGATGTAGGTGCCGTCGTGTTCGATTTCGTCCTGCGTCATGATTTTGGGGATCAGGTACATCGACTCGTCGATCATGGGCTGCAGCTCGTTCAGGTCGTAGCCGAAGGTGCCGGCCTCCTGCTGCGTGCCGCCCTTGCCCATGCCGAAATGCACGCGCCCGCCCGAGAGAATATCCAGCGTCGCGATGCGCTCGGCCACCTTCACCGGGTGGTTCATCGCGGGCGGCAGACACACCACGCCGTGGCCGATGCCGATATTGCGCGTGCGCCCCGCCACGAAGGCCAGGAAGGTCTCGGGCGCGGACATGTGCGCGTACTGTGTGAGCGCCGTGTGCTCCACCGCCCAGACGTTGTCGAAGCCCACGCGGTCGGCAAGTTCCACCTGTTCGACCATTTCGTTGAAACAGCGGATTTCCGAGGCGGGAGAAGGGTCGGCCATCTGGGCTTCGTAGATGATCGAGAATTTCATGCGCATCTCCTCAAGGGGCGAAAACGGATGGTGTGGGCGCGGCTCATGGTGCAAAGGTAAGTGGTCATGGCGTGGCAGCGGGTTACAGCCTGTTCACAGCACGATCGCCAAGGCCAGCGGCAAGGTGATCACCGCCGCCAGGTTGCCGATCAGCACGATCGAGGCCACGCGGGCAGGGTCCTGCCCGTAGCGCTCCGCGAACAGGAAATTCATCACCGCCGGGGGCAGCGCGCCGAAGACCAGAAACATGGCCGCCTCGCGCTCACCCAGCCCCACGAGGCGGGCAACACACCACGCCAACGCCGCGCCCGCCGCAGGGCGCAACAGCGCGATCAGCACAGCCACACGCAGGTCCGTGAAACGCACCGCCGTCATGCGCACGCCAAGCGCGAAGAGCAGCAACGGAATCGCGATGTCTCCCACCATGCGGCAGGCCTCGAGCAGCGGCGGCCAGAGCGCGATACCCAGCAGGTTGACGGCAAACCCTGCAGCCATTGCAGCAACGGAGGGCACGCGCAGCACACCGAGCATGCCCGCGCGGGGATCGAGCAGGCGCACACCCACCGAGAAATGGAGCAGATTGCTCACGATGAACAGCATCACCGCGGCAGGCAGCGCCTCCTGCCCCCACGCCAGCACCGCGAGCGGCAGACCGATGTTCGCGCTGTTGTTGAACATCATCGGCGGCACCACGGTTTTCCAGTCGAGCCGCAGCATCTGCGCCACACCCCGGCCGATCAGCCCGCACAGCACAATCAGCAGAACAGCGCAAAGCGCGAGCGGCAGATACGTCCGCGGCTCGAAGGCGCGATCCGACAGTGCCGCAAAGACCAGCGCCGGCACGAAGATGTCCATGTTCAGGCGGTTCGCCACCGTCATCTCGGGCGCGTGGCGGCGGGCGTAGAGGTATCCCGCGCCCACGATCGCGAAGATCGGGAACAGGATCGAGGCGATGCGGATCAGGATCTCCATGAGCGTGCCCGGATCACGCGGCCAGCATCTGCACCACCTCGATCAGGCGGCCGTCCACGTCGGCGATGAAACCGACGCGCACGCCGTGATCGGGCATGTTCCGCGGCGCCTGCACGATGCGACCACCCGCCGCCTCGGCCCGCGCAAACACGGTGTCGATGTCGGTGGTGATGAAACCCGGGATCACGTCGCTATCGCGCGGTGCAGGACGAGCAGGCCAGCGCCAGATGACCAGCGTGACCTCGCCTGCCATATCCGCGCCGCGGATCAGGATGATCTCTTCGATCGGCTCGCCGGCTACGGCGGAGCTCACGCGCTGCAGTTCCCGGTAATCGAACACGGCCGTGTAGAAATCCGCCGTGCGGTCGAGGTCACCGACCACGAGTTTGGTGAAGGCGTAGGTGCTCTCGGGCCGGGCTGCAGGTGTCATGGGCGTGTCCTCGCGGCGTTCAGAGATCCGCGACCTTCAGCACGATCTTGCCGCGCGTATGGCCGCTCTGTACCGCCTCGTGCGCGCGCGCCACGTCGCGCAGTGCGTACTCGTGCAGCGGCGGCAGCGTGATGTGCCCTTCCACCAGCAGTCTCGCGATCTGCGCGAGCTGCACGTTGCAGCCCACGTCCACCATCGTCGAGAACACGCGGTTCACGCCTTTTGCGGCGCCTGCGACGGCGGCTGCAGGGATATCGCCATCGTCGGTGAGCGTGGGGATGCTGACGAAGGTGCCACCCGTGCGCACCATGTCGAGTCCGTTCGGGATGGTGCTCGCGCCCACCGCGTCCATCAGGTAATCGAGCCCGCCAGGCGCCCAGGCCGCCACGGCCTCGGCGATATTCTCTTTGCGGTAATCGATCACGCGCTCCACGCCGAGGCTTTTCAGGTACTCGACGTTCGGCGTGCTGCAGGTGGCTGCCACACGCGCACCCGCCCAGCGCGCAAACTGCACGGCAAAGCCGCCCAAGCCGCCGGATCCGCCATGGATCATCGCCATCTGCCCGGCCTGCAGCCCTCCGCGATCGAAGAGGCCCTGCCACGCCGTGAGCGCCGCCACGGGCAACGCCGCGGCCTGCGCGAAGCTCATGCCCTCCGGGATGTGCGCCACGCGATCCGCCGAGGCGATCGCGAATTCCGCGTAACTGCCCTGCCCGCCCTGGCCGTGGTTCGTGGGCGTGAAGACGCGGTCACCGGGGGTGAAGCCACTAACGTTGGCGCCCACGGCGTCGACCACGCCCGCGGCATCGAAGCCGATGATGTACGGGAAGGAATAGGGCCTGAAGGCTGCCAACATCCCCTGGCGGTTTTTCCAGTCCGCGGGGTTCACGCCGGCATAGGCGATGCGCACGCGGATGTCGTCCGGCCCCGGTTCGGGCGTGGCGATCTCGCCGTAACGCAGGACGTCGGGGCCACCGGTTTCTTCGATGATGACTGCAAACATGCGCGTGTCTCCTGGAGTGTTCAGTTGCCTTCGCCCGAGGCCACGATGGCCGGATGCGCCCACGGCGGGATGACCGAATCCTCGATACGCTCGCGGCCGTCCAGCGTGTACACGGGCAGGCCGTGCGCCAGCGGGAAATGCAGGCTGTACGCGCACAAGCCGGTGCGCTCGGCAGCCGGCAGATGGCAGAGCGCGAGCCCTGTCTCGACGATGTATTCGACGCGCTCGGTGGGGTATTGCTCGGGAATCAGATCGCTCGCGCCCGGCGTGCGGATGGCGGTGCTGGGCGCGAGCATGTTGACGGCGATGTTGTGCGGCTGCAGTTCCGCGGCCGTGCCCTGCACGAAGCGGTGCACTGCGGCTTTGGTGGCGGCATAGACGGTAGCGCCACCGTAGGTGGCCCACTCGTCGTACGGTTTGCCCGGCGGCTGCGCCGTCACGGAACCCAGAACAACGATCCACCCCGCGCCCCGCTTTTTCATTTCGGGCACGGCGGCCTGTATCAGCTGGAACGGCGTGCGCAGATAGTGGCCGATGGTGTGGTCGAACATCGCGAGCGGCATGCTCGTGACAGGCGCGTACTCGGCCTTGCCGCCGCTGTGCACCAGGATATCGAGCGCGCCCGCGAGCGCCACCGCACGGGGGACCAGCGACTGCACAGCGGCATCGTTCTCGATGTCGGCCACCAATGGCATGGCACGCCCACCGGCTGCTTCGATCAGCGCCACGGTTTCGCGCAGCGTGCCTGCGTACTGCCCCGCGGTGTCCAGGCTGCGCGCGCTCACCACCACGGTGGCGCCTTCGGCCGCGAGCCGCTGCGCCATGGCGCGGCCGATGCCGCGGCTGGCACCCGTGACGAGTGCGATCTTGCCCTCAAGGAGTGTGCTCATGCGTGTGTCCTGTTGCCGGGTTCGGTGGTGTTGTTCAGAGCGCGATCACGCCCGCCTCGAGCGGGCAGAAGGCGTGACACAGCGCCGTGTCGATGATCTGCACGCCGGATTCCGGATCGAAGGAACGGTCCACGTGCGCCCAGTGGTGCGGGTGGACCATGTAATCGACGGTGAGCCCCTCGAGCGTGGCGTATTCCTGCTCCCACACATAGCTCCACGGCGCGACACCCGAGGCATCCCAGTCGAGCGTGATGGCGCGGCTCAGCCGCCAGTTGAGGATGGCGGGGATCTGCGCGGCCATTTCCAGCGTGTCGCGCTCGAAGCGCGCCTGTGCGCCTGTCGACACCTCCGGCAACAGCCGGAACAGCGCAGTGCGCTTGATGCCGTTCGCGAGTGCGGGCACGCGTGCGCCGGCATCCACGGTGTCCAGGCCCAGTGCGCTCACGGCGCTGCAGTGCGCGGAGATCAGCGGTAAGACACGCTCGCGCCAGTGCCCGCACTGACGTGTTGCCTCGGCCGTCGCTCGGTCGGCATACACCAGATCCAGCGTGAAATGCCCCGCACCGTAAGCCGGCACCAGATTCTGGCCAAGGCGGAAGGTGTCCAAGCCGGGCAGTGCCGCGCAAGCCTCTGCCACCGCAGCACCGAAAGAGGCGATGTCTGCGGCAGGGACAGACGCCGGCAGATACAACTGCGCCGTCTCCCGCCACTGCGCAGGCGATACCAGAAAAGGCGATACATCCTCAGGCCCCGGAAGCTCCGCGTCTGCAGATACCAGAAAGCGGCGCTCGCGCGATTCGACAAGGCTGTCGATCTCTTGCCAGAACGCAGCTACCGCGGGATCGCCCGAGCGGAATCGCATGGCCCAGAACGCGCCGGCATCCGCCAAAGACCATCGCAACCAGAGCGTGTTGTGCTGGTCGGCAAGCGCGAGCGGCGGCGACACCCACTCATCCTGCAACACCAGGCCGCGCTCCTGCGCACCTGGCACGTAGCGCTCGCGAAGCATCGCGCGCAGTGCGGGCAGATCGGCGGGAGCGACATCGATGCGGTC
>CAIXOY010000543.1 GCA_903921135.1 uncultured Gammaproteobacteria bacterium | reverse complement strand
CGGCCAGGCGGCGCACCGTGGCGGCTCCGATGCCATCCGCGCCGCCCGTCACCAGTGCGATGCGTCCGTCCAGCATGCCCATAGCGTGTCTCCTCTTGCGCGCGCTGTTCAGCGTGCGGCGGGTTCAGGGGGTGCAGAGCGGCTCCCGGGGGGCGAGGAGCGAGCGGTCGTCTGCGAAGCTGCTGCGCAGCAGGCGCGAGCCCGCCGCATCGGCCATCGCCTTGTAGGTCATCCACGAGAACACGAAGCCGATCGGCGTGCCGCGCCCGCTGTCGAACTGGATCGGGCCGAAGAGATTCGCGGTGTAGATCAGGTCTTCGTCGGTGAGCCGCTGCGTGGCGTCGTGCCTGGCGCCTGCCGGCTCGTAGAACCACACGCCCGGGCCGTAGCCCTCTGGGGGCCCGGCGCGGTAGCCGATGCGCCCTGCCAGCACCATGAAATCCGCGGCGCCCAGGTGGTAGTGCGGTGGCGCCACGCCGTTGTGTCGCACGATCACCGAGACGAAGCCGGTTTCCTCGCTCACACGCAGGATCTTGAGGCCCACGTCGGGTGTGTCGGGGTTCACCAGCCAGGGCAGCGCGCGCGTGTCGACGAAATGCGGGTGTACGCCTGCGGCATCCATCACCGGCCCCGTGACCAATGAGGCGGCGTCTGCCGCGCTCATCGCGAGCGGTGAGTGGGCAGCGGGCGCGGTGCGTGGCTGCATGCAGCCCGCGAGGGAATCGGGCACCAGCGACAGCCCCTGTGCACGGGCGGCGCTGCGGATGTCCATGCTGGTCAGCACCGAGGCGATGTTGCGTCCCTCGGCACACAGGAACGCGATCGCCCCGTGAGAGGTCACGAGCAGTTCGGTGTCGACGTCTGCATGCATACCGTTGACGCGTGCATTCGCGGGGATGTAACCGAAGGTGCCGGGCCCGAAGTTGCCTTCGAGCTCGCCACCGGTGCAGCCAAACGAGCCCGAGAGCACCAGCATGTCCATCGCGCCAAGGTGCACGGTGGCGGGCCACGCGGAACCTGCTGCAAGGCGCATGACCACGGTGAACACGCCGGTCTCTGCGCTGGCGCGCAGCGGTTTCACGCTGAGCCCCGCCACATGGGGCAGCGGGATCCACGGCAGTGCGTTGGTATCGACGCCACCTTCTATGCCGCTCGGGTCGAAGTCGGGGTTGTAGCTGTCGGTCATGGAGCCTGCTCGAGTGTGATGCAGGAGGTCAGGCGCCTATGCGCGCCAGCACCTTGCACTGGTGTGTGGGGTTGCGCAGTGCCTCGAAGGCCGCAGGCAATTCGCCCAGCGACACCACGTGCGTGACCAGCGCGCCCGCATCGATGCGGCCACTTGCCATCATCGCGATGGTGGTCTCGAAATCATCGCGCGTGTAGGCCACGGCGAAGCGGATCTCGAGTTCCTTCAGCAGCGCAGGGAAGGGCGCGAAGGTGTCGGGCGTCTCGCAGACGCCCACGATGACGACGCGGCTGCGACGGGGCGCGGCGTCGAGGCACTGCGCGAGCAGCCCCGGTGCGCCCACGCACTCGAAGACCAGATCCGGCTCGCCGCCCGTCAGCTCGGCGAACTGCGGCCCCAGTGCTTGCGCGGGGTCGATGATGGCATCTGCACCGAGGCGCATGGCGAGCGCGCGGCGCTCGGGCGAGAACTCGCTCATCACCACGTTGCGCGCGCCAAGCGCTCTCGCCCAGAGCAGCACCGCAAGGCCGATGGGCCCGGCACCGGTGATCAGCACCCGGGCACCGGCCTGTAGGCCCGCAATGCGTGCTGCGTGCAGGCCTACCGCAAGCGGCTCGACGAGGGCGGCGTGTTGCAGGTCGAGCGATTCCGGAATGAGCACCGTCTCGCGATCGCCGGTGGCGACGTACTCGGCAAAACCGCCGGGCACCTGTATGCCCGTGAGCTGCACATTGGCGCACTCGAAAGGGCGCCCCGTGAGGCAGGCAGCACAGCGGCCGCAGCCCAGGAACGGCAGCGCGCACACCCGCTCACCGCCGTGCCAGTGCCCCCGCAGTTCGCTGCCCACCGCGACCACCTCGCCCGCGAACTCGTGGCCCAGGATGGAGTTGCAGGGCAGCATCGCGGGGCCCTCGCGCGTGGAGTGCAGGTCTGTGCCGCAGATGCCGCAGTAGCCCACCTTCACGATGAGTTGCCGCGCTTGCGGCGCGGGGTCCGGCACCGTCTCTATGGACATGGGTTGCCCGGCTTGCTTGAACACGGCTGCTCTCATGCGTGTGCCTCCTGTTCGGCGGATGTGCGTTGTCTGACCCAGTCGCGTGCGTCTGCGGATGCGACCCAATGAATCGCATTGTGTACCAGTTGCCGGTAGTGCGGATCTGCGAGCGCCGTGGCGTCGTCGCCACCTTGCAGGTAGACGATGGGGCTCGCGCGGTGGTGCTTGGCCCAGCCCACGAGGGCGCTGCCTTCCGGGTGTGTCCAGCCCTCGCGGCTGCCGGGGTTGCCGGTGATCGCGGGCCAGGCCGAATGGAAATTCGCATCCACAAAAGCGTGGTGGCTCCGCAGCAGCGGCGTGACGATGTCTTCGAATACGGGGCAGAGGTAGAGCTCGTCGCGCAGCGTGAAATGCGGCGGCAGGCCCGCCGTGACCGGGTGCTCCGCCACCACTTCCACCGTGTGCTCCACCTGGTGGCGGTAACCGGAGTCCGGCCAGTCTTGCCCGCGCAAACGCGCAGGGCGGTAGTGGAAGCGCCCGCCGACGATCTCGGCGTACTCCTCCCACGCGGGCCAGGCGGCGAGCGCGTGGTGCAGGAAGACGAGGCCTTGCCCCGCGTCCATCAACGCCTGCAGCGCACGCACAAGCTCTGCAGACGGAGGCACTGCGCGCCCGGGCTCCGCGCCGCTGAAATCTACGCCGGGCATGTCGTAGAAGACGATGGCATCGAAGCGTCCGAGGCAGGCACCGCTCGCGATCAGCAGCGAGGCCGCGGGCTGTTCGACCAGCGACCAGCGGTAGCCCTCCAGCGCGTCGAACACGGCGGCCAAGGCGTCGCGTTCGTAGGGATGACCACGCGCGACGACCAGCAATTCGCGTTCGGCGGCGTGGTTGATCAGGCCCATGCGGGGTGCTCTCCCGGGCAAGGGAAGCGGCTTGCCCGAGCCCGCATTGTCTGCGACCCTAGCGCCCGAAATAAAGCAGGCCGAACTGTTTGTTTCGATCGGCCGCCGTCGCCTGTTCCGGGCGCCACGGGAGCATCAGGGGATCCGGCGTGGACCTGTCCTTCAGCGAAGAGCAAGTGCTGCTGCGCGACACCGCGGCGCGCGTGGCGCGCGATCATGGTGGCGTGGAGCGCCGCCGGCAGTTGCGCGGGCAGGAGCCGGGTTTCAGCCGCGAGACCTGGGCTGAATTTGCCGCGCTGGGCTGGCTCGCGCTGCCCTTCCCGGAGTCCGAGGGCGGGCTCGGTGGCAGCGCCGTCGATCTGGCCATTCTCACGGAACAGATGGGCCGTGAACTGGTCTGCAGCCCCTATCTCGATACCGTCGTCAGTTGTGGCAGCGTGCTGCTGCACGGCACGCCCGCGCAGCGCGAGCGCCACCTCCCGCCGCTGATTGCCGGTGAGACGCAGTGGTCGCTGGCTTGTGCCGAGGCCGAAGGCAGCTTCGTGTTGTCAGATGTCACGACGGTGGCGCAATCCGATGGCGAGGGCTGGCTGCTCGACGGAAGCAAATTCGCTGCGCCGAACGCGCATGCGGCAGACGCGATCATCCTGAGTGCGCGCACCGCCGGCGAGCGCCGCGACGGCGATGGCATCAGCCTGTTCATCGTGCCCGTCACGGCGCCTGGCGTGGAGCGGCGCACCGTCACGCTGGTCGATGGCTCGCGTGGCGCGCACATCACGCTGCGCAGCGTGCGTCTCGATGCAGATGCCCTGATCGGGCCGCTGCACGGCGGCGTGCCGGTGCTGGAAGCGGCGGTGGACCGTGCCATCGTGGCCATGGGCGCCGAGGCGCTTGGCGCGATGGAAGCCCTGCTCGAACAGACCGTGGCTTACAGCAAAACGCGCGTGCAGTTCGGCAAGCCGATCGGGAGTTTCCAGGCGCTGCAGCACCGCATGGCAGACATGTACATGCAGTGCCAGGCGCTGCGCTCGCTGTTGCTGCACGCGGCCATTGCCTGTGATGCGGGCGGGCCTGCGGCGGCGCGGGCTGCGGCCGGGCTCAAGCTGAAGCTCTGCGAGGCCGGGCGCTTCGTCTCGCAGCAGGCCGTGCAGATCCACGGTGGCATCGGCATGACCGATGAGCTCGCCGTGAGCCACTACTTCCGCAGGCTGATGCTGCTGAACACGCTCTTCGGCGATGCCGAGCACCACCTGAAGCGTTACGTCTCGCTGGGCTGAGCTCAGCGCGTCTTGCGCGTGCCGGCGCTCTTGCGGGTGGTGTGGCGCTGGATGGCGGTGCCCGTCACGCCTTCGTGGAAGATCTCGTCCAGCCGATCACCCAGGTAGCCGATCATCCGTTCGATGCGCTTTTCTTTCTGGCCCGTGATCTGCGAAACGGCCATGCCTTCCATCACGAATTTGGTGATGTCCATCGCGAACTCGAAGAGCTCTCCCTTTGCGGCCCACTCGGGGAACAGCGCCACGTTCGCGCTGCGCACGGCCTCGTCGAAACGCACCACGGTGGTCTCGAGGATGCGTTGCAGTTCCGGGTCCGAGCGGCCGGCCACGCAGAGTTCGGGGTAGGCGATGAAGATATCGCTGCTCAGGTAGTTCCAGTAGCCCTGCAGGCCCCGTCGGTTGCGCTCGGCAACGGCAAGATCGTGCGTGATGGCGTCGATACTCGTGGCGTAGAGCGCTACCAGTTTTCGGTGCAGGTGTTCCACCGCGGCCTGCACCAGTTCGGCCTTGGAGGCGAAGTGGTGGAGCATGGCGCCGCGCGACACTCCCGCCACTTCCGCGATCCGCGCGGTGGTAGTGGCGGCGTAGCCGATCTCGACGAAGCAACTCACGGCGGCGTCCAGGATGCCATCGCGGGTCATGGCGCTTTTCTGTGCTTGCCAGCCGCTGTCATCGCGCACGCGCTTGCGCGTGTTGCGGGCCGGTGCGGGCTGCGCTGCAGCGTTGGCCGTGCGCGCGGGGGCCTTGGTTTTGGCCGGGGTTTTGACCGGTGTGCGGCTCATCGACCGGCCAGCCTGGCGACCACGGGCGCGAACTGCCGGGCGATGTCGTTTTCCCCGTCTTCGAGCACCGTCACGTAGTTGATGCCGTAGAGCTCGCGCCGGCGCAGGAGCTCCTCGCAGATGTAGTCAACGCTGCCCACGAGGTTGTGCGGGCCTGCGAGCAGTTCCTCGGCAGAGATGCCCAGCTGCCCGGCGATGGCGCCGGCAGTGGCCGCCTGTTGGTCCGTCACCACGGTGAGGTAGGCGCCGATCTCGATTTCGAGCGCATCGAAACGCGCGCCGGCGGCCTCGCGGATCCAGCCGATTTTCTTCTGCGTCTGCTCGGCAAGCCCCGAGACCACGCCATCCATACCCAGGGTGCCGCTACGGTTGTTGAAGTTGAGGCTGACGATGTCGGCCTCACGCGCGGCAATCGAGAGAATGCCCTTGCTGCCGCCACCGATCATGATCGGCGGGCAGCGCTCGACCTCGGGCAGCGCGGAGAAACCCGACCAATTCACCCACTCGCCTTCGGCGTGCACGGGCCCGCCGCGCATGAAGGCTTTCACGCCCTGCACCACCTCTGCAAAGCGGCGCAGGCGCACGGCGATCGGGTCGAAGGGCAGGCCGATGGCGGCGTATTCGGACTGTATCCAGCCTGCGCCAAGTCCGAGCTCCAGACGCCCGCCCGAGAGCCACTGCAGCGTCGCCGCTTCTTTGGCCAGCATCACGGGATGGCGGTAATCCATGCAGAACACGCGGCAACCCACCTTGAGGTGGCTCGTCATCTCGAGTGCGCTTGCGATGGCCGGCATCGCGGCCAGCATCTGCGGCGGGTGCGCGGCGGCCTCCATCGCGGGGCCGGGCCCGAGGATGTGATCGGCCAGGTGGAAGGCGGAATAACCAAGATCCTCGGTGCGGCGGATCAACTCGCGCCAGGCGGTGGGTGAGGGGCTGTTGAAGGCCTGTACCGCGAAACGGAAGGGTTGGGTGCTCATGGCGTCTCCGGGCGCGCGCTGAGATACACGGGGATGGCGCTCTGGCGCGTCATGCCGGTGTAGCGCTGGCGGTGCAGGCTGTTGTCGATCAGGCGATTCGTGTTGGTGCCTACGCTGCGCACATCCATCACGGTGTCATCGTCGGGCGCCACGCCCCAGGCATGGTGCATGGCGATCACGCCGCGCTTGATGCGAGGGTCTGCGCGCAGTACCGCGGGGATGCTGCCGTGCTCGGAGTGCACGTCCACGAGCTGGTCGTCGGCGAGGCCCAGCGCGTGGATGTCCTCGGGGTGCAGCATCGCGGGGTTGGTGGTGCCGGATTTCTCGCGCAGCAGCGTGAGGTTGAGCCCGGAGCTGTTCAGCACGTACTTCGATCGCGAGCAGATCAGCCGGTGCGTGTAGCGCGGATCGGTGGGCGGCGGCTCCAGCGCTTCCTGGAGTTCGTCTGCCACGCCCTCGGGGAAGAGATCGAGACGCGCCGTGGACGCGGGATCCCCGGGCTGCACCGTTACCTCGATATCCGCGAAGACATGGCCGCCCGGATTGTCCCGCAGCCATGACACGGGCACTCGCGAGCCGCGCGTGATCGCCTCCAGCAAATCGAATTTGGTGGGCGCCGTCTCGCCGCAGACCGCGGTGTCGCCAAGGCGGATATCGAGCCCCAGGCGTTGCCCGATGCCCCTGTAGAGCTCCCACTCCTCGATCAGGTCCCCGTCGGTGGCTACCACCGCCTCGGCGTACTGGCTGTAGGGCTTCTCGTACCAGGGGTCTGCCATCAGCGTGATGTCGTCGCGTTCCAGCGTCATCTTCGGGGCGAACACGTAATGCGCGAGTCGCGCCGTCGCCGAGAGGTAGGGGTCGACGCACACGAGGAGGTCCAGGTTCCGCAACGCGCGTAGCGTTTTTTCCTGATTCGGGAAGGCCATCAGCGGGTTGCCGCCGATCACCAGCAGCGCGCGTACTTGCCCCTCTCCCGGCAGCAGGATCTCGTCGGCGAGCAGGTTGGTGGGCATCTCGCGGACCATGCCCATCATGCTCGCGGTCATCAGTTCGCCGAGAGCAGGATCGATACGCGAACGTGCGCCCCGCCCCCAGGCAAGCGGCACCTCGAGCACCTGCGCGAACCGTGGCAAGGGCGGTGCGAGCACGCCGGGGTTGGGCAGGCGATCACCGGCGCGGTAGTAGCGACCGCAGAGCGTGTTCAGGCAGGCCACGAGGTGCGAGGTGAGGTTCGCGTCGCCGCCCATCTCCGGCCCCGTACCCGTTACGGCCGAACCGCGCGGGCCGGCGGCGAAAAGGCGCGTGGCCTGCACGATCAACTCGGCGGGCACATCCGTGCGTGCCGCCACGCGTTCGAGCGTGAAGGGCGCGAGCCGCGTGTGCAGGGCTGCGAGCCCGCGCGTGTGTTGCGCGCAGAAGGCGTGATCCTGCAGGCCTTCGTCCAGCAGCACCCGCAGCATGCCCGCGAGCAGCATCGCGTCTTCGCCGGGGCGGATCTGAAGATGCAGATCGGCGCGCCGCGAGAGCTCGGTGATGCGCGGGTCGATGGCGATCACCTTGAGGCCGCGTTTCTTTGCCTGGCGCAGCTGCTCGAAGGGGCTCGCGAAGGGCACGCTGCCGGGTGGCGCGTACTGCGAGACCAGCGGGTTGTTGCCGATGATCATCACCACGTCGGCATCGCTGAAACTGTGGCCACCCGCGGCCCAGTAACCGTGACGGGTACCCACGAACACCTTGGCGGGCTGGTCGATTGTGACGCTGGTGTAGTACGAGGGCGAGCCGATCGCGTCGTGGAAGGCGCGGCTCACGCCGAGGTGCGCGGAATTCTGGAAGGCATAGGTGCCGTTGTAGGTGGCGACTGCGCGCGGCCCGTGTGTCTCGATGATGGCGCGCAGCGTGGCGGCGATCTCGTCCAGCGCGGCTGCGCTGCCGATGGGCGCGAAACCCGCAGGCCCGCGCTTCTGCGGGGAGAGCAGCCGCTCGGGCTGGTACATCTGCTCGACCAGCTGCCGTCCCTTCACGCAGGTGTAGCCACCGTAGAGCGCGTTGTCCCGGTCGGGGCGGACCTCCACCGCACGCCCGTTCTGCACATCCACTTCCATGGGGCAGTAGGCGTGGCAGTAGCGGCAGAAGGTCTTGCGGGTGATCGTGCTCATTGGCCGGGTTCCTTGTGTATGCTGCCGCGGCGGCACGGTGGCCAAAAAATACCGGCCCGATTGTATTTTTCGGGCCATGCGAGCGTCCAGTGCGCTGCGCGCTTTCGGGCCCTCTACCCGTTGCGCAACGAGCCCTGACACTGACGAGCCCAGCGCGCCCGCCGAGGCTCGCCTTCCGGAGGTCCCACGATGAGCCTGCAACACGATTTCAACGGGCGCCGCGTCCTCGTGACGGGTGCGGCCGACGGCATCGGTCGCGCCACGGCCTTCGCGTTTCTTGCTGCCGGCGCCACGGTGATGGCGGTGGACAGCAACGCCGCCGGCCTCGAGGAACTCGCAGCGGCGGGCATGCGGGTGCT
>CAIXOY010000542.1 GCA_903921135.1 uncultured Gammaproteobacteria bacterium | reverse complement strand
GCTTAAGGGCGAGGAGCCGTGCAACGAGCGGGTGGATCGGCGGGGGATAGTGCTGCGCACGGGTGCGGTGCGCCGGCTTCCCGCGGGGCTGCTCGCCCGCGCGCGGATCTGATGGCGTTCAGCCGGCCGCCGCCGATCCCCGGGCGTAGACGCCGCGCAGCCGCAGGAAAGGTCGCTCCACCAGCCGGTAGCTGAGCGCCGACAACAGCAGGGTCACGGGCAGCACCAGCAGCGCGGTGCTGAGCAGTGCAGCCGCGGCGGGCGAGGCTCCGGCCGGTTGCAGCAGCAAGCCGGAGCCGGCGATTGCGTCGATGACGATGAAATGGAGCAGGTACATCGAGTAACTGATCGTCCCGATCGCCGCCAGCACGCGCGAGAGCGTCGCGGGCAGGCGGGTGGCCGAGCCCACCCAGCCGAGCACGAATGCCCCCCACAGTGCCGCCTCGAGCGTGCCCCAGCCGATCCTGAACGTCGCCTCGACCGGCCAGCCGCCGGCGCCATTCAGCGCCCAGAGCGCGGCGAAGATGCCCGTGCCGGAGAGGCAGAGCACCGGCAGCCAGCCGCCGGCGGGTCGCCACCCGCTGCGGTAGATCACCCCCGCCAGCATGCCGGCCAGGAACTGGTCGATGCGCCCGAAGATCGTGAGGTAGCCGAGATCGCGCATGCCGTAGCCGGCTGCGAGCGCGCCAACGCGCAGCAGGAAGGCGAGTGCCAGCACCGCCAGCAGCGCGCGTGGCCCGTGGCGCTCCAGGCCGCGGAGCAGCAGCGGGAACAACAGGTAGAAATGCCACTCCACCGCGATGGTCCAGAACATCGAGGTAAAGGGCGGGATGTCGAGGCTGCCGCGCAGGTTGCCGAGCGCGAGCAGCGTCTGCAGCAGCGGGAGCGGCGCGACGCGCTGCGGCGCCCACAGCATCGCGAACAGCAGCACCGCGAGAAACAGCGGGTAGGTGCGCAGGAAGCGGTTGCGCAGGAATCCGGCCGTGGAGATCCCCCTGCCCAGGGCGCCGATCGTGAATATGAACCCGCTGAGCACCATGAACAGCGATACGGCCGTGTGTCCCTCGGCGAGGGCGGCGAGCAGCGGGTTGGCCGGCTGCAGCCAGCCGTCGAAGCCGAACGCGGCCCCGAATCGCAAGCGGTACGAGATCACGTGCAGCCCGTGGTAGAACACGATCAGCAGCGCGGCGAGGCCGCGCAGGTGGTCGATCGCCGGCAGGTAGTCGATGTTCGGGCTCTTCATCCGCTGCGCTGTGCTCGCCGGCAGTCCGCGTCGGCCGAATGGTACTATGGCGCGCGATCCAGCACGCACAGGAGAGCCTGCACGTGCGCTCCACCCCGGGAATGCGCAGCGCCTTTCGCAGCCCGAACAATCCCCCGGATCCCTGCGCATCTCAGCTGCGCGCAGCACGGCTCCCTGCCGATCCCTGATTGCAGCCTCCCTGCTCACGATTCGTGCGCCCTCCTTGTGCGCCGCTCACGCACTCAGCGGTGGCCTCAGATACTGAGCTTGCTCAGCCTCGCGAGTGTGGTGATGCCATCGTTCGGCGCCGAGACGAGCATCGAGATCTCGGGCCCCGTAGGACGCCAATAGGGAACAACGACCTCTGGATCGCTGCCCACGCACGCAGTAAGGGACTCACGCTGGTGACCAACAACGAGCGCGAGTTCCGCAGAGTGAAAGGCCTACGGGTGCAGCACTGCGTGTGAGCGCCACAGTTCTGAGTACCTGCCGCAGAATGGGCGAGGGTGCTGGTCCGTAACAGCACAACGGAATTTCCGTTCGATTGAACGCCCGCCGCGTCGCATATCACGCCCGGATCCCGTGATCTTTAACGGGCGTCGCCCAACCCACTGATCGCAAAACAAAAAAAGCCGGCTTATCAATCTGGCACGCCCCTTGGAATGTCCTCCGGGTTCGCACGCGAACCACGCATTTTCCACGCAAAGGGGTTTCCATGATCAGGCGTCTTATCGCAACCAGCATCGTACTGGGCGGCATTTCCGTCCCGGCCGTCGCACAGTCTTCGGCGCCCGCTGTCGACCGCGGCATCGAGGAAGTCACCGTCACTTCACGCCGTCGCGCCGAGGTGGCGCAGGACGTACCCCTGCCCATCAGCGCCATCGACGGCTTCAAGCTCGACAACACCGGCACCTTCAACGTGAACCGGCTGCAGCAGTTGCAGCCCAGCTTGCAGTTCTTCTCGTCCAACCCCCGCAACACGGCCGTCAACATCCGCGGCATCGGTGCGCCGTTCGGTCTCACCAACGACGG
>CAIXOY010000541.1 GCA_903921135.1 uncultured Gammaproteobacteria bacterium | reverse complement strand
CGTTATCACGCGCAGCCGCTCGAAGCCTTGCAGCGAATCGCTCCAGATATCGGGATGGTCGCCGTACATATGACCCAGGAACTCCGTCCACTGCGGGCCGCGCAGCGCTGCTTCCACCTCCGCGGCGCGTGCGAGCGTGTACTCCGCGCTCCACGGCGGCGGTACGCCCGCGTGCACCATCAGATGTGGCAGGCCGCTCTCGCGATAGGCGAGCGGGCGATGGCGCAGCCAGTGGAGGATCTCTTCGCGATCAGGTGCTTCGAGGATGTCGAGCAAGGTGTCTTTGCGCGAGGCTTTGCGCACACCCGCAGCCACCGCGAGCAGATGCAGGTCGTGGTTGCCCAGCACCGTGACGGCCCGCTCGCCAAGGCCCATCACGAAACGCAGCACGCCCAGCGAATCCGGGCCGCGGTTCACCAGATCGCCCACGAACCACAGGCGGTCCGTCTCAGGATTGAACGCACAGTTCGCCAGCAGCGACTGCAGCGGCGCGTTGCAGCCCTGCACATCACCGATCGCCCAGGTGGCCATCAGTCGTCACTCTCTGCCGTGAGCGCCGCGCCGGCCGCGTCTGCGGCATCCGAGAGGCGCACGAATTCCGCCACCGAGAGCGTCTCCGGGCGGCGTTGCGGGTCGATGCCGAGTGCTGCAATGCCCGCGCTGTCGAGCAGCCCCGAGAGCGCGTTGCGCAGCGTCTTGCGCCGCTGCGTAAAGGCCTGACGCACCAGCAGCGCGAGCATGCGCGGCGACTGCGCCACACCGTGATCGTGATGCCCCGGCACCAGCCGCACCACCGCCGAATGCACCTTGGGCGGCGGGAAGAACGCGCCCGGCGGCACTTCCAGCACGGGCTCCACGCGGCACTGGTACTGCACCATCACCGAGAGCCTGCCGAAGTCCCCTGTGCCCGGCCCCGCGGCCATGCGGTCCACCACTTCGCGCTGCAGCATGAAGTGCATGTCGCGGATCGCGGCCGACTGGGAGAGCAGATGGAAGATCAGCGGCGTCGAGATGTTGTAGGGCAGGTTGCCCACCACGCGCAGTGCGCCGGGCTCGGGCGCGAGTGCGGCAAAACCGAAGTGCAGCGCGTCCTGCTCGTGCAGTTGCAGCAAAGGCCCCGTTCGCGCGCGCCAGAGTGCGGCAAGATCGCGGTCGATCTCGATCAGATGCAGCGACGCGCCACTCGCGATCAGGCCCTCGGTGAGTGCGCCGCGGCCGGGGCCGATCTCGGCGATCGTCTCGCCCGGGCGCGCGTGCACGGCGCGCAGGATGTCGGCGATCACGCGCTGGTCGGTGAGGAAGTTCTGTCCGAAGCGTTTGCGCGGGCGGTGGTCACCGTGGTCCATCAGGCGTGCATCCCGCGGGCGGTCTCGATGGCGAAACGCAGGCTCCCTGCGTGCGCGCCGCCCTTTCCCGCCAAGTCGAGCGCGGTGCCGTGGTCCACCGAGGTCCGCACGATCGGCAGCCCCAGCGTGATGTTCACCGCCTGCCCAAAGCCTGCGTACTTCAGCACGGGCAGGCCCTGGTCGTGGTACATGGCGAGTACGGCATCGGCGTGCTCCAGATGCTTCGGCGTGAAGAGGGTGTCGGCGGGCAACGGGCCTTCGAGCTGCAGGCCGCGCGCGCGCAAGCGTTCAAGGCAGGGGCTGATGATCTCGATCTCCTCGCGCCCCATGTGTCCGCCCTCACCGGCGTGCGGGTTCAGGCCCGCCACCAGAATGCGCGGCGCGGCGATGCCGAAGCGCTCGACCAGCGCGCGGTGCAGGATCAGCAGGGTTTCCTCGAGGGACTCCGCAGTGATGTGCGCGGGCACCTGCGACAACGGCAGATGCGTAGTGGCCAGCGCCACGCGCAGGCCAGGCGTGGCCAGCATCATCACTACGCGCGGTGTGCCCGTGGCCTCGGCCAGAAACTCCGTGTGCCCGGAGAAGGGCACGCCCGCATCGTTGATGATGCCCTTGTGCACGGGGCCGGTGACCATTCCCGCGAATCGCCCCTCCATGCAGCCAGCAACGGCGATACGCAGCGTTTCCAGCACGTAGGCGGCGTTGCGCACATCGAGCCTGCCTGCCTCTGCCGGCGCACCCAGCGCCACTGGCAGCACACGCAGCGCGCCGGGCGGTGAGGGCAGGGGATCGGGCGGGAGGATGGTGAGCGGCAGGCCAAGCTGCGCGGCACGCGCCGTGAGCATACTCGGGTCTGCGATGGCGATCAGCGGCTGCGTGAAACCGTCCTGCGTGAGCGCGAGCAGCAGGTCGGGCCCCACGCCCGCGGGTTCGCCGGGCGTGAGGGCGAGCGGAAGATCAGATCTTGATCTCGACGAAGGCTTCATCGCGGATCTTCTGAAGCCACACGGCGAGTTCGTCTTCGTACTTCTGGCCGAACAGGATGTTGCGTGCCTGGTTGCGGCGCATCTCGTCGCTCAGGTCCTGGGTGCGGCGGTCCTCGACCTGCAGGATGTGCCAGCCGAAGTTGCTCTCGAAGGGCGCGCTCACCTCGCTGTTGGCGGTCTGTGCCATGACTTTCTCGAACTCCGGCACCATCTGCCCGGGGTTCACCCAGCCCAGTTCGCCGCCCTCGGCCTGCGAGCCCAGATCCTCGGAGAATTCCTTGGCGAGCGTGCCGAAATCCTCGCCCGCCAGCACGCGCTCACGCAGCTTGGCGGCGAGTTCGCGGGTCTGGTCCGGGGTGCGGATCTCGGAGGGCTTCAGCAGGATGTGGCGGGCCTTGGTCTGCTGCATGATCTGGCCCGCGCCGCCGCGCTTCTCGAGGAGTTTCACGAGATGCAGGCCGCTCGCGCTGCGCACCGGGTCGGAAACGGCGTGCACCTCGAGCTTGGGCACGGCCTCGGCGAAGATGCCCGGCAGATCGGCCGCCGGGCGCCAGCCGAGATCGCCGCCGGTGAACGGGTACTGGCTCTTGTCGGGGTTGCGGATGAAGCGCTCGAAGGTGTCGCCCTCGAGCAGCCCCGCGCGCAGGCGCTCGACGTACTCCTTTGCCTTGCGCTCGTCGTCGAGCGTGGCGCCTTCGGGCAGCGGCAGCAGCAGGTGTGCGATGTGGTAGACCGCGGAGGTGCGCTTCTGGCCCTCTTCGGAGGCGAGGAAATCCGTGACCTCCTGCTCCGTCACCTGGATGCGCGAGCGCACGTTGCCCTGCTGCACCCGCTGCAACGTCATTTCCTGGCGCACCTGGTTGCGCAGCGCCGTGTAGGACTCGCCCTGCGATTCCAGCGAGGTCTTGAACTGCTCGAGCGTGAGGCCGTTCTGCGCGGCCATGGTGCCGATGGCCTCGTTCAGTTGCGCGTCGCTGATCTGCACGCCCGCGCGCTCGGCCATCTGCAGCTGGATGCGCTCGAGGATGAGGCGGTCGAGCACCTGCCGTGCGAGCACCTCCTGCGGGGGCATCTGCTGCACTTTCTGCCGCTCGAGGTTTTCCGTGACCTGCTTCAGGCGGTACTGGTACTCGGAGGCGAGCACGATGTCGTCGTCTACGACGGCCACCACGGCCTCCATCGCCACCGTCTGGGCGCGCAACGGTGCGGCCACGCAGCAGAGCGCGCAGAGCAGTGTCGCGATGAACGCGGCGCCGTTGCGGCGGCGGTCAGTACACGAGGCCGGGTTCACGGTCGGGTTGGCCATAACCGAAGATGCTCTTCTGCAGGAGTTGATCGATGTTCTTGCCGAGGGAGCCCAGGCCCCGCAGCACGAATTCCATGTAGACGCCGTAGTCACGGCCCTGGTTCCAGTCGACGCCTTCCTGGTAGACCACGCGCAGCGCCCAGCAGCAGGAGCTGTACTCGATGCCCGTGGTTTCCTCGAGGCTGGTGTCGTTCGTGAGATCGTACTGGTAGCGCGCCAGCAGCTTCCAGTTCTGCCCCAGAGGCAGCGTGGTGGAAAAATCCACCTGGTCGATGTCTTCGATGCTCACGAATCCGCGCGGATCGATCAGCGGCTGGTCCCGGCGGTAGCGGTAGCCGACGTTCAGGATGGTTTCCTCGGCCGGTGTCCAGTGGACCATCAAGCCGCCTTCGTCGATCTGCCCGTCCTGCGGGTCCCAGAGTGTCGAGGCAATCACCATCAGTGCGTCATCGGGCTGTGCCTGCACTTCTGCGGCAATCGCGGAGTCGGATTCCCTCTGAACCGCTGCCTCGGTATTGGCGATGGTCACGAAGCGGTCTTCGAAATAGCGCAACTGCCCGATGCTGGCGCTCAGTACCTCGCGGCCGCTCGTCTGGTCGATCAGGCGCGAGGTGACGCTGAACGAGGCCTGGTTTGCGTCGGCGATGCGGTCGTGCCCGGCAAAGCGCGTGGTGCGGAAGAGCTGGCTGAAGCTGAACGTGAGCTCCTGCGAGTCGAAGTTGGGGATGTCGGAGTGGTCCTGCCGGTCGACCCACAGGTAGAAGGCGCGCGGCTCGAGCGTCTGCTGGAATTGCTCGCCGAAAAGCTCCGTCTCGCGCTCGAGGAAATAGCCCGCATCGAGGCTCGCCATCGGTGCCGACACCGAGGGTGAGTCGTTGCCCGGCCCGCCGAAGGGCGAGTCGAGGTTGTAGCTGATCGACTGGTAACCCACCGTCGGCCGCACGAAACCCGAAGCCCACTCCATCGGAAAGCTCGCGGTGGGTTCCAGGTACAGACGCTGGCCCGTGAGGCGCGCGGCTTCCTTGTGCTCGAAAGCGGTGTACTCGGCATAGACCGAGTAATCCGGTGTGAATGCCCGGCCCGTTGACGCACGCGCGAGTTCGATCCGCGGCAGCATCTTGTAGGGCTCGTCGAGCGCAGGGTCGAGGAGCTGGTACTCCTGCGCGCGCGCCGTGAGCGTCCAGCTGCCATCGGGGCTCCACGAGGCCCAACCCGACTGCATGAGGTGCGTGGCGCGCTTCACCTCGAGGCCGGTGGAGCCGAGGTTGCGGAGGTAGTCCTCGTCGCTTACCTCGGTGTAGTCGATGTTCGTGCTCACGGTGCCGCGGAAGAGCCCGCCCTGTTGCAAGCTGGTGAGCCAGCGGTTGCTCTCGTAGACCTTGTCATCGGGCAGGATCGCGCCGCTCGCCACCCAGGTACTCCAGTCGTTCATGTAACGGAACTCGCCGCCCGCCATGGGGCCGCGGTCGTTCATGTAGCGGGGCACGAAGGTCGCGTCGTAGTTGGGCGCGAGGTTGAAGTAATAGGGCGTGGCGACGTCCAGGCCGTTCTGCGAGGAATTCGTGAACACCGGCCACAGGAAGCCGCTCATCCGGCGGTCATCGATGGGAAAGCGCAGGTACGGGGTGTACAGCACGGGGACGTCTTTCACGCGCAACGTCGCGTTGCGTGCGATGCCCTGGCCCTTGTCGCGGTCGAGGTGGATGGTTCTGGCGCCGATGGCCCAGTCATCGGAGCCGGGCTCGCACTGTGTGTAGCTCGCGTCTTCCATGTCGATGCTGCGGTCGGCGTTGCGGCGCACGACTGCGGCTTCACCACGGGAGTGTTCCCGGTGCATCACGAAACGCGTTTTCTGCAACTCGCCCGCGTTCTCGGCGGTGCGCAGTTCGGCGGATTCGCCGCGCACCAGCAGCCCGGGCTCGCGGTACTGCACATCCCCCTCGATCTGGATGCGGTCTTCGTCGCGGTAGAAGGTGGCCTTGTCGGCGCGCAGGCGGCGCTCGTCCTGCCGCACCATCACGTTGCCCGTGAAGCGGGCGATGTCGGGTTCGCGCTGGAGTTCGGACTCATCGGCCGAGGCCTGCACCGTGCCGAAGACCGCGGACGCTGCCGGCAGCGGTTCCAGCGGGGGCTCCACGTAAGTGCCCTCGCAGTGCGCGGGCAGTGCGGCACGCTGTTCCGGACCGAGTTGTTCTTTGGGCGACCAGTCCATGGTCTGCGCGAGCTGATAGGCGGAATCGGGCGCGGGTACGGCCGGTTCGGGTGCGCGCAGCGGCGCGAGGCGCCCGGCCCGCGTGTAAACGCCCTGCGGCACGGAGACGGTCTTGCAGTCCCAGCCGCCACCGGTGCCGGCGCTGCACTGCCACTCCTGGTTTTCCGGGAGCGCCGCTGCAGGCAGCGCCATACCTGCCAGCGCGACGGCGATGCTGCGGGAGAGAAAAGCACGCCGGTTCTGCATGCGGGGAAAGGGCCGTCTCTGGCTGGGAATGAGGTGTCTCGGGCCGGGGCTGCGTGGATAATGCCCCCCGTCTCCGGGCGCCGCGGCATTATAGCCACAGGCCGTCCCGGCAGGCGCTCCCCGGCAGCGGAGATTCGGCGATCCATGGACAGCCTTCTCGATTGGTGTACGCGGCACGCGAGGCCGGATGAGGGGCATGCGCTCGGCCTGTCGATGGTCTCGGGTGATGCCAGCTTTCGCCGTTATTACCGGCTGGGCGGCTGCAGCCCCAGCCTGATTGCCGTGCACGCCCCGCCCGACAAGGAGCGCAATCTCGAGTTCACGCGCGTGGCCGGCCTGTTGCGCGACGCTGGCGTCCACGCCCCGCAGGTGCTGGCCTTCGAGCCCGTGCAGGGCTTTCTGCTCCTCGAGGACCTCGGCGACGACCTGCTGCGCACGAGCCTCGACGATGTGTCTGTCGATCGCCTGTACGGGCTGGCGATGGCTACGCTGCAGCAGATGCAGCGCGCGCCCGTCGCGGCCGCTGGCTGGGAGCTGCCACCGTACTCCGACGCCCTGCTCCGCCAGGAAATGGCGCTGTTCCCCGAGTGGTTCCTGCAGCAGTTGCTGGGCATCACACCCACAGAGACCGAGTCCGCGCTGATCGCCGGTACCTGCGACGCGCTGGTGGCAAGTGCGCTCGCGCAGCCGCAGGTGCTGGTGCACCGCGATTACCACTCCCGCAACCTCATGCTGCAGGGCGACGGCTCCCTTGGCGTGATCGATTTCCAGGACGCGGTCTGCGGGCCGGTGAGCTACGACCTCGTCTCTCTGCTGCGTGATTGCTACGTGCGCTGGCCGCCCGAGCGCGTGCGCGGCTGGGCTCTCGCCTACGCCTCGCAGGCCACCGCTGCCGGGATCCTGCCTGCGGTGCCGGAGCAGGAGTTCCTGCGCTGGTTCGATCTGATGGGTCTGCAGCGCCACATCAAGGTGCTGGGGATCTTCGCGCGGCTGTGGCTGCGCGATGGCAAGCCCGGTTATCTGCGCGACCTGCCGCTGGTGATCCGTTACACCCTCGAGGTGGCATCGGCCCATCCGGAAACGGCGGCATTCGCTGCGTGGTTCCGTGAACGTGTGCTGCCCGAAGCCCGGCGCCACGCCTGGTTCGGCCCGGCATGAAGGCGATGCTCCTTGCCGCCGGCCTGGGTACGCGCCTGCGGCCGCTCACGCTGGGCACGCCCAAGCCGCTCCTGCCGGTGGGCGGCAAGCCGATGCTGGTCTGGCACATCGAGCGGCTGGTCGCGGCCGGCGTGCGCGAGATGGTCATCAACGTCTCGTGGCTGGCCGAGCAGATCGAAGCAGCGCTCGGTGACGGGGCCGCCTTCGGTGCTTCGATCCGTTACAGCCGCGAGCCCGGCGCGCCGCTCGATACCGGCGGTGGCATCCGGCGGGCGCTGCCCATGCTGGGTGAAGAGCCCTTCGTGGTGGTCTCCGGCGACATCTGGTGTGATTTTCCGCTGCCCACGCTGCTCGGCGAGGGGCTGATGGAAGGCGCGCTCGCGCGGCTGGTGGTGGTGCCCAATCCGCCGCAGCACCCGGAGGGGGACTTCCGGCTGCAGGCCGATGCGCGGCTCGCCCGTGGCGCGCAGACGGGCATGCCCTGCACCTACTCCGGTATCGGCCTTTTGTCGCCCCGCCTGCTGGATGGCTGGAACGAGGAGGTGTTCGCACTGCGCGACCCGTTCCGTGCGGCCGCGGCCCGCGGTGCGCTGCATGGCCTTGGGTGGGAGGGCGACTGGGAGGACGTGGGCACACCGGAGCGTTATGCAGCGCTGAACCTGCGCCTCGGCACGCCGGCCTGAGGGCTCAGGAGCGGTTGGGCCCCAGCGCTTCCGGCCCGGTAGCGGCAGGTGGTTGCGCTTTGGGTGCGGGAGCTTTGGGCAGCGTCAGCAGCCAGCCGCGGATGCGGCGCGTGAGCACTGAGGGCTGACCTTCCTCGGTCCGGTAGCCGCCGGGCAAGGTGAGCTGCCGGTAGCTGGCCAGCCGTGCCGCATTGGCGCGCGTGCGGCGCTCCCGGCCCAGATCCGCGCGTGTTTCCGCGTCCAGCACCTCCAGTACCGGTATGGGGAGGGCATCTGGCCAGCGCGCATCGGCGCCCTGGACTTCCACCGGATCGATGAGGATCACGGCCGCCACCCCCGGCGCTCCCGTGCCCACGAAACCTGTCAACAGCGCCGCTGCCGCACCCTCTGCCACCAGCGTGACCGGGCCTTCCTTGGCGGCCTCCGCGACGGTGGCCGCGATGCGCGGCAGGCTGGCAGAGATCCAGTCCTGCATCCGCTCGGTGATGCGCGCATCGAGTCCGGGCCCCGCAATGGGCTCTGGAAAGTCCGCTTCCTGCGGGGCCGGGGGCTTGGTGGTGTCGGCGGGCGGCTCCTTGCCGGGCTCCGGCGCTCCGCCCGCATCGCCCGTCGTGCCGGCTTCGGCGGCTGCGTCGGGGGCTGCGGCGGGGGCCGGTGGTTCGGTGATCGCCTGCACGCGCGGCGGACGTTGCACGCTGATCAGCCAGGTCGACCATCCGTACGCGGGCAGGTCATCGCGCAGCGATCCCAGCCCCTCGGAGGTAGGAGGCAGGCCGCCGTCGCCCGGTATGAGCACCAGGGCGCCCTTGGGAGGCCCGCCGGTGATGGCGCGGACGAAGACATCGAAGGATTCGTCCCCCGCCTTGAGTACCCGGTGTTCGTCTGGCAGGGCCTCTGCCAGGCGCTCGAGGTCAGAGGGGATGGTGACGGGCGGCGCGTCTGCGGCCGGAGCGGGTGGCGCTCCGGCGTCAGCCTCCGGGGCCGGGGGTGAGGCAGGCGGATCTTGTGCCTGCAGGCCTGCGGCAAACAGCACGGCAAGCAGCAGTGCTGCGCCTGCGCGCCATGCGCTGATCCCGTGGGCATGAGGTTTCATCGCGCGAGTATAGCCGCGGCCCGGTCGCGCCCGCCTTGCGCCTGACACTACAATCGGCACATGCCCCGCCCGCCCCACAGGATGCACCCATGTCCGATTTCCTGATTGCGCCTTCGATCCTCTCCGCGGATTTCGCGAAGCTCGGTGACGAAGTGAATGCCGTGCTCCGAGCCGGCGCCGATGTGGTGCACTTTGATGTGATGGACAACCACTATGTCCCCAACCTCACCATCGGGCCGATGGTCTGCCGCGCGCTGCGCCACCACGGCATCACCGCTCCCATCGACGTCCACCTGATGGTGACGCCTGTCGACGAACTCGCCATCGCCTTTGCCGATGCGGGCGCGAGCTGGATCAGTTTCCACCCCGAGGCGAGCCATCACGTGGATCGCACGCTCTCGCTGATCCGCGAGCGGGGCTGCAAGGCAGGTCTCGTCTTCAACCCGGCGACGGGGCTCGAGGCCGCGCGTTACGTGATGGACAAGCTCGATTTCATCCTGCTGATGTCGGTGAACCCGGGTTTCGGCGGCCAGAAATTCATTCCCTCCACGCTGGTGAAGCTGCGCGAGGCGCGTCGCATGATCGACGACAGCGGCCTGCCGATCCGGCTCGAGGTGGACGGTGGCGTGGGCACGGGGAACATCCGTGCCATCGCCGAGGCAGGCGCGGATACCTTCGTGGCGGGCTCGGCCATCTTCGGCGCGCCCGACTACGCCGAGGTCATCGCCGCGATGCGTCAGCAGCTCGCCCTGGCCGCTGCGTCCGCATGAGCCTGCGCTCACCTGCACCGCGCGGGGCGCGGGCGTGACGGTTCCCTCGCTCGGGGCGCTGGCGCTGCAGGGCTACACGCGCGTTCCGTTGCTGCGCCGTCTGCTGGCCGATCTCGACACACCACTCGGCGCTTACCTGCGCTTTGCAGGCATGGGCAGTTTCCTGCTCGAGTCCGTGCAGGGCGGCGAGAAATGGGGGCGCTATTCGATCATCGGCCTGCCTTGCGCGCGGCGCATCGAAGCGCGCGACCACACCGTGCGTGTGCTGCTCGGGCCTGACGAGATCGAGCGCCACGAGGGCGTGGATCCGCTCGCCTTCGTCGACAGCTATGTGCGCCGCGAGCGTGTGTACACGCATCCTGCGCTCGGGATGTTCGCGGGCGGACTGGTGGGGTTTTT
>CAIXOY010000540.1 GCA_903921135.1 uncultured Gammaproteobacteria bacterium | reverse complement strand
GATCATGGACGGCGCCGCGCAGATCGTGGCGCCGGCCTTTGTGTCGCTGCTCGCGATCTGCATCGTCTTCGTGCCGATGTTTTTCCTCGAGGGCGTGCCCGGTTTCCTGTTCCAGCCGCTCGCCAAGGCGGTGGTGTTCGCGATGGTCACCTCCTTCGTGCTCTCGCGCACGCTGGTGCCCACGATGGCGGCGTACCTGCTGCAACCCCACTCCGGGCGTCGCCTGCGGCACTCGGGTTTCGCGCGGCTGCAGCGCGGTTTCGAGGCGGGTTTCGACCGGCTGCGCGCGGGCTACCGCGACGTGCTGGTGCTGGCGATGCACCATCGCGCCGCCGTGATAACAGCTGCGGTGGGCGTGATCGTGGTGAGTGCTGCGCTGCTGCCGTTCCTGGGGCGCAATTTCTTCCCCGATGTGGACGGCGGCCAGATCCTGATGCACGTGCGTGGCCCCATCGGCACGCGCGTCGAAGAGACGGCCGCGCACTTCGCGCGCGTCGAAGAGGCTGTGCGCGAGGTGATTCCGCCCGCTGAGCTCGAGACGCTGGTCTCGAACATCGGCATGCCCATCAGCAGCATCAACCTCAGTTACAACAGCACCGGCCTGATCGGCGAGCAGGACGGTGATATCCAGATCGCGCTCGCGCCCGGGCACGCACCCAGCGCGGGCTACGTGAAGACACTGCGCGAGCGCCTGCCGGCGCGATTCCCGGGTACCACCTTCTCGTTCCCGCCGGCGGATATCGTGAGCCAGATCCTGAACTTCGGTTCGCCCGCGCCCATCGTCGTGCGCGTCATCGGCGGCAATCTCGAAGACGGTTTCGCCCATGCAGGACGCTTGCTGGAACGCATCCGGCGCGTGCCGGGCGTGGCCGATGCGCGCATCCACCAGTCGCGCCGCAGCCCGGTGCTCGACATCGAACTCGACCGCACCCGTGCGCAACAGGCGGGCTTGAGCGCACGTGACATTGCCAACAGCCTGGTCGTGAATCTCTCGGGCAGCGGGCAGGTGGCGCCGACCTGGTGGCTGAATCCCGACACCGGCATCACCTACCCGATGGTGATGCAGGCGCCGCAGTACCGGCTCGATTCGCTGGACGCGCTCGGCAATCTGAGCGTGAGCGGTGGTGGCAGCGCCACGCCGCAGACGCTGGGTGCGCTTGCTTCCTTCCGGCGCTCGCAGGCCAACGCGGTGCTGACGCAGATCGACAACCAGACGGTGGTGCAGATCAAGGCGAGCGTGCAGGGGCGCGATCTGGGCGCCGTCGCCTCCGATATCCGCGCGATCCTTGAAGAGACCGCCGCGCAGCTCCCGAAGGGCGCGCGCGCGGAACTGGCCGGGCAGGCCAGCACGATGGACAGCGCGTTCTCGGGCCTGCTCTACGGGCTGCTCGGCGCGATCGTGCTGATCTATCTGGTGGTGGTGGTGAGTTTCCAGTCGTGGGTGGATCCGCTCGTGATCATCGCCACACTGCCGGCCGCGCTCGCGGGCATCGCGTGGATGCTGTTCGCCACCTGGACGCCGCTCTCGGTGCCGGCGCTCACCGGCGCGATCATGTGCATGGGCATCGCCACCGCCAACAGCGTGCTGGTCATCAGCTTCGCGAGGGCCTGGCTGCCGGTGCTGGGCAACGCGACGGATGCTGCGATACGCGCGGGCGTGGAGCGGTTGCGCCCGGTGCTCATGACGGCGCTCGCGATGATCATCGGCATGACACCACTTGCCCTCGGGCTTGGTGAGGGCGGAGAACAGAACGCGCCGCTCGGCCGTGCCGTGATCGGCGGTCTGGTTTTCGCCACCATTGCCACGCTGGTGCTGGTGCCTGTCGTTTTTGCCCTGGTGCACCGCAATTACCGTGGCGAGCCCGCCAGTGAACCGCCTGCCGGAGAACCCCATGCCGCCTGAGATCCTGCCGCCGCCCCGCACCGGGAGGGGGCTGCGCACCGTGCTGCTCCTGATCGTGCTCGCCGGGGCCGCCATTGCCGCCATTGGCATCCTGTCGCGCAGCCGCAACCACGCCGAACTCGAGCGCTGGGCCGATGAACACGCCGTGCCGCACGTGAGCGTGGTCGCGCCGCAGCGCCCGCCCGAGGCGGGCGTGATCACGTTGCCGGGGCGGCTGCGCGCCTACTACCACGCGCCCATCCATGCGCGCGTGAACGGCTACATCAAACGCATCGCAGTGGACATCGGTGCGGTGGTGAAGGAAGGGGATCTGCTCGCCGAGATTGACACGCCGGATCTCGACCAGCAACTGCTGCAGGCGCGCGCCGATTTGAGCCTTGCCCGCGCCAATGCCGCACTGAGCCGCAGCACCGCCGAACGGTGGGAGTCGATGCTGAAAACGAATTCGGTGGCCCGTCAGGCTGTCGACGAGAAGCGCGCCGATCTTGCCGCGCGAGAAGCCTCCGTGAAGGCCGCAGAGGCGGCGGTGGAGCGCCTGCTCGCCACCAAGGCCTTTGCCCGCATCGTGGCGCCCTTCGACGGCGCAGTGACCGCGCGGCTCGCCGAGACCGGCGCTCTGGTGAATGCAGGTGCCAGCGAAGGGCGCGCGCTGTTCGAGATCTCTGACACGCGCCGCCTGCGCCTGTACGTGAACGTGCCGCAGGT
>CAIXOY010000539.1 GCA_903921135.1 uncultured Gammaproteobacteria bacterium | reverse complement strand
TGCCCATCGAAGGGCTGGACGGCGTTGCCGGGGCGCCAGCGGCGGAGCGTCCCGACGCGGATCCCGAAGAGGCCGTGCTCTGCCGCGAGATCGGCCTGCGCAACCTCGACGGCCGCGCGGAGGCTTACGAGCGGCTGCTGCAGCGCTTTGCCGCCGGACACGCGGGCGATTGCGGCCTGATCCGCGAGGCGCTGGAGCGCCGCGATATGGACACCGCGCTGCGCCTTGCACACACGCTGAAAGGCATGGCCGGCACCCTCGGCGCGGCGAACCTCACCACGGCCGCCTACAACCTCGAACGCGCCCTGCGCGAAGAGCAGGAGCCCGTCGCGCTGGTGGCCTCGCTCGCGCATGTGCACTCGGCGCTCGGTCTGGTGCTCAAACGCATCGATCGCGTCCTTCCCGCGAACACGCCCGCTCCCGCTGATCCGGGCCAGGTGCCGGTGTCTCTTCCCGCGCTGCTCGCGCTGCTGAAAGAAGATGACGTGGGCGCTGCAGCGGCATGGCGCAAACTCCGCCCGACGCTCTCAGCAGACCTCGACCCGGCGGTGCTGCTGCGTATCGAGGAACTGATCGAGGGGTTCGACTTCGCGTCCGCGCTGCCGCTGGTCGAGAGCCTGCCCGGCGCTGCTTAGAGCAGCAACTCAGCTGCAGCGCAGTGGCAGCGTTTCCAGCCTGCGGATGAAAATACTCGGCACGTAATGCGCCTCAGTCCCCGGATCGGGATGGAGCCACTGCGTCTGTCGCAGCAACTCCTCCAGCGTGATCCGCGCCTCCATCCGCGCGATCGGCGCGCCGATGCAGAAGTGGATCCCGTGCCCGAAGCCCAGATGGCGCTGGGGCTGTTGACGGTCGAGGCGCATCTCTTGCGGCGCCTCGAAGGCTGCCGGATCGCGGTTTGCCGCTGCCCAGCCGAGCAGCAGGCGGTCACCGGCCGCGAGCGCCGTACCGCAGAGAGTCGTGTCTTGTTTCACCACGCGGTAATGGAACTTGAAGGGCGTCTCCAGGCGTATCGCCTCTTCCACAAAAGGCTCGATCAGCGCGGGCTCCGCGCGCAGCCGCTCCTGCAGGCCGGGCGTGTGCAGCAGCAGTTGCAGTGCGCAGCCGAGCAGCGCGGCCGTGGATTCCCCGGCCGCACCGAACAGGATCACGAGTATCCCGATCGCCTGATCGCGGCTGATCAGCCCGGCCTCGATGCCGCCTGCGAGCGTATCGGTGAGCGAACTGCCGCGCGCCTCGGCCGGCAGCGCCTGCGCTCGCGCGAGGTGTTCGCCCAGATGCGCCGACATCTTGCCCGTCTCGACCAGCAGGCGCTGCATGCCGGCGGCGTCTGTCAGCCCGCCCAGCATGTCGCCGCCCATCATGGCCCAGCGCCGCACCAGATCCACGGCATCCGCGGGCAGCCCGAGCAACTGCGTCACCACGAACGCAGGCACCGGCTCGCCGACGGCCTCGCACCAGTCACCGCCGCCAGCGGCCACCAAGCGCGCGATGCGCTCCTCGGCAAAGGCGCGGATGGAGCTTTCCATCTGCGCCACGCGGGAGGCCTTCATCGGCGGCATGAGCAGCCGGCGCTGCACTGCGTGCTCGGGTTCGTCGGCTGTCGCGATCACATCGCTCGCGGTGCCCGTTCCGCCGAAGTCGAAGAGGCTCGCCCTGCCCGACGCATCGCGGAGCAGCACGCCCGTGAGCCGCGCCGAGAACTCTTCGTGCCGGCGCACGGCTTCCTCCACCGCGGCGTGCCCGTTGACGTAAAACGCCCGCGAGCCGAGCAGCGGGCACACCGGGCCCACGGCGCGCAGGCGTTCGTAAAACGGGTAGGGGTCTGCGAGTGTGGCCGGCGAAAAGAGTTCCTCGGCAGGGATGCCCTTCATGCGGCGCGCGCTCCGAAGGCGCCGGCAAGCAACTCCAGCGAGCGCAGCCTGTCGCGGTGGTGGAAGGTGTTGGAAACCGCCATCAGTTCGTCGGCGCCGAAGCGCGTGCCAAAGGCCTCCACGCGCTCGCGTACGGTGTCTGCCGTGCCCACGGCACGCGCACCCGAGACGCTCTGCACGAAGGCGCTTTCTTCTGCGCTGAAGCGGTGGGCGCGTGCCTCGTCGGGCGAGCACACCCGCGGTGCGGCAGGGTTGCGCAGGAAGCTGATATACGTGAGGTCCGCTGCGTGCGCCATCGCCGTGGCGTGGTCCGAGTCGTCGGCGCAGAGGACGTTCATGGCGAGCATCACGCGCGGCTCGGCTTGCGCGGCCGAGGGGCGGAAATGGCTGCGGTAGTACGCTGCGATGCGCGGATCGAAGCGCGGGTTGATGAACAGCGCGATGGCATAGGGAAGCCCCAGTTCCGCAGCCAGCATCGCGCTGTCGGGGCTGGTGCCGAGCAGCCACACGGGGATTTTCTCCGCCGGCGCTGGGGAAACGCGCGGCCGGTAGCCCTCGTTCCAGAGCGCCTCGGTCAGGGTGCGCAGTTGCTGCGGAAAGCGGTCGAAGCGCGGTTGCCCGTCGATCGCAAGTGCCGCGGCCGCCCGCATGTCCGCGCCGGGCGCGCGGCCCACGCCCAGATCAATGCGGTCCGGGTAGAGGTTCGAGAGCAACGAGAAATTCTCTGCCACCTTGAACGGGCTGTAGTGCGGCAGCATCACCCCGCCGGAGCCGAGCCGTATGCGCGAGGTGGCCGCGCCCACGGCGGCCAGCAGCACCTCCGGGGAACTGCCGGCGATGATCGGCGAGTCGTGGTGCTCCGAGACCCAGAAACGCGTGTACCCCAGTGCCTCTGCGGCTTTCGCCGAGGCGATGGTGGCGGCAAGCGCATCGCGGGCGGTCTCGCCCGGGCGCAGTATCGATTGGTCGAGCAGCGAGATGTCCAGCGTGGCGGGCTCCATCGGGGGAGGTCGCATTACACCACCGCGCCTGCGCTGCGCGGTAGACTCCGGCGCGATCCGCAAAAGGGGCAGGGCATATGGCAGGGCAGGCAGGCGTGAGCGGTTTCGTTGCACAGGGCGCTGTTCGCAAAGCACGGCGGCGCTGTGCTGCGATTGCCGTGCTGGCCTTCGTTCTCTCGGGCAGTGCCTGCCATGCACCCGCGCCGCCTGGCGCTGCGGCGTCTGATGTCTCTCCTGCCTACCCTGAGTCCCGCCGCTCCGACGTGGTGGAAACGCTCCACGGCATAGCGGTGGCAGACCCCTGGCGGTGGCTGGAAAACGACGTACGGCAGGATCGGGATGTGGCCGGATGGGTGGGCCGCCAGAACACGCTCACCGATGGCTATCTCGCGGCTTTGCCCGACCGCGAGCGCATCCGGACGCGGCTCACCGCGCTCTGGGATTTCGAGAAATTCAGCGAGCCCACGCGCCGGGGCACGCGCTATTTCTTCCGCCGCAACGACGGGCTGCAGAGCCAGGCCGTGCTCTACGTGCAGGAGGGGCTCACGGGCGCGCCACGCGTGCTGCTCGACCCGAATACCTGGGCCGCCGACGGCGCTACCGCGCTCGATGCGGACCTCCCGAGCCCGGACGGTAAACGCCTGCTCTACTCGGTGCAGGACGGCGGCTCGGACTGGCGCGTGCTGCGGGTGGTGGACGTCGACACCGGCGCGGCGCTCACAGACGAGATCCGCTGGGTGAAGTTCTCGAATCTTGCGTGGGCTGCCGACGGCAGCGGCTTCTGGTATTCGCGCTATCCGGTGCCCGCCGCGGGCGCGGAATTCCAGTCTGCCAACACCGGGCACTCGGTGTATTTCCATCGCCTTGGCGAGCCGCAGTCGGCCGATCGTCTGGTCTACAGCCGCCCGGATCGCCCGGAACTCACTCTCGGTTTCACGCGCAGCGATGACGGGCGCTGGCTGGTCATCACCGCGAGCGCGGGCACCGACGCCCGCTACGAAGTGGTGGCGCTCGATCTCTCCCGCCCGGGTGCTGCCGCGCTGCCGCTGGTCAGCGGTTTCGATAACGATTACGAACTCGCGGGCACGCAGGACGGCGTGCTCCTGTTCCGCACCGACCGCGATGCGCCGCGCTCGCGCGTGGTCGCCGTCGACACCGCAAGGCCCGCGCCTGCCGCATGGCGCGAGATTCTGCCGGAGAGCCCCGCCACGCTGGTGCAAGCGCGGGTGATCGGCGGGCTGCTGGTGGCGCGTTATCTCGAGGATGCCAAAAGCGCGGTGCGTGTCTTCGGGCCGGACGGCGCGCCGCGAGGCGAACTTGCCTTGCCGGGGCCTGGCAGTGTGGAGGGGCTGGAGGGCGATCAGGACAACCCCGAGACCTTCTACCGCTTCTCGAGCTTCAACCGGCCGGAGACCGTTTACCGTCTGGATGTGCGCACGCTCTCAAGCAGCGTGTTCCGCGCTCCGAAGACTTCTTTCGACCCTGCCGACTACACGGTGGAGCAGCGCTTCTACACCTCGAAGGACGGCACCCGCGTGCCGATCTTCATTGCCGCGCGCAGGGACCTCCCGACGGGCAAGCCGGCACCCCTGCTCCTCTACGGCTACGGCGGTTTCAATATCCCCGTTGTGCCCGCCTTCAGCATCGCCGCGCTCGGCTGGATGGAGATGGGTGGCATCTACGCCGTCGCCAACCTGCGTGGCGGCGGGGAATACGGCAAGGCCTGGCACGATGCAGGGCGCCTCGCGAACAAACAGAACGTGTTCGACGATTTCATCTCGGCAGGCGAGTACCTCGTGCGTGAGGGCCGCACCACGCCCGGGCAGCTCGCCATCAACGGCCGCTCCAATGGCGGTCTGCTGGTGGGCGCGGTGGTGAACCAGCGCCCTGATCTCTTCGCCGCCGCCCTGCCGGGTGTGGGCGTGATGGACATGCTGCGCTTCAATCGCTTCACGGCGGGGCGTTTCTGGACCGACGACTACGGCGACCCGGCGAATGCCGCGGATTTCACTGTGCTGCGCGCGTACTCGCCTTATCACAACATCCGCAGCGGCCAGCGCTACCCCGCGATCCTCGTCACCACTGCTGATACCGACGACCGCGTCGTGCCGGGGCACAGCTTCAAGTACACCGCGGCGCTGCAGTCGAGCGACATCGGGCCGATGCCGCACCTGATCCGCATCGATACCCGCGCCGGGCACGGCGCCGGCAAGCCCACGGGCAAACGCATTGCCGAGACGGCCGACCAGTGGGCGTTCATCGCGCGGCATACGGGGCTGCAATTACCGCCCGGCTACTGAAACCTGTCTCGGACGGGCGCGGTGTTTCGTGCGACACTTCGCGGCCGCCGCGCGCTGCCGCGGTTTGCCTGTGACACACCCTGAACGGAGCTTTGCCTCGCGTGGAAGC
>CAIXOY010000538.1 GCA_903921135.1 uncultured Gammaproteobacteria bacterium | reverse complement strand
CACCAGGCTGATGTGCTCGAGGCCGCCGCCCACCACTACGCGCATGCCATCGTGGATGACCTGCTTCGCGGCCGTGGCCCCGGCCATGAGGCCCGAGGCGCACTGGCGATCCATCGTCATGCCGCTCACGGTGACAGGCAGGCCCGCAGCCAGCGCAGAGAGACGGCCCACGTTCAGCGACTGCGTGCCCTGCGGCATGGCGCAACCCATGACCACATCGTCCACCTCGGCGCCTTCAACGCCTGCGCGCGCCACCGCCGCGCGGATCGCGTGGCCTGCCATGGTGGGGGCTTCGGTGTTGTTGAAAAGGCCGCGGTAGGCCTTGCCGATGGGTGTGCGTGCAGTGGAGACGATCACGGCCTGCTTCATGCGGAATCCTCGGTGGGTGGTGGTTCGGGTTCGGGGCGCGGAGTTTAGTCGATGACGCCGCAGGCAACGCGGGCGCCACCGCCGCCTAGCGGCATCGGGTGGTCGGCGTGGTTGTCGCCGCCGGCATGGACCATCAGTGCGCGGCCCTTGAGATCCGCGAGCTTGAGGCGCGGCGCCAGCACCGGCTGCGTGGCACGGCCCTCGGCATCCACGAACAGCGGCGGCAAGTCGCCGAGGTGGCCATCGCCCCAGGGCGTGCCGTGGCGTGCGCTCTTCGCGGGATCGTAGTGCGGCCCGGCGCCGAAGGCGGGCACGGTTTTGCCCTCGCTCTGCCCGGCGGCGCAGCTGGGATTCTGGTGCAGGTGGAAGCCGTGCAGGCCCGGCGTGAGCCCCGAGAGCGCTGGCGTGAGCACCAGGCCATAGGGCGACTCGCTGATGGTGACGGTGCCGACGCCGGCGCCCGTACCGCTCGCATCAACGGCGTTCAGGGACACCGTGGTGTCTGCCAATGCCGTGACAGACACCAGGGCAAGCGCCAAAGCAGCTGCGGATTTCATGCGGGAATCCTCGGTGGGACGGTGTGTGGGATCAGCTCTCTCAGAGTTCGGTATCGAGCGCCTTCGCGGCGTTGCTGGCGAATTTGATGGCCTGCATGAAGCCTTGCGTGAACTCCTGCTCGCCGGCACGCGCCTCGATGTCTGCAAGGGCAGCCATGACATTCTCGGGCGTCTGCTCTTCCGGACGCAGGTGAATGCCCAGCGTCTCGTAGGTGTGCACCGCGGCGTAACCACCGGCGCCGGCCGCCATCACCATGCGGTTGGGCGAGTTCTCGGCGCAGAGCACCACGAGCCCGGCCGACACGGATGAGGGCGTGAGCAGGTCGAAGGCTTTCTGGTCGATGAGGCCCTCGGTCATGCGCGTGCCCGCAGCAGGCGCGAGTGCATTCACGCGAATGCCGTACTTCTCGCCCTCGATCACAAGGGTGTTCATCAAGCCCACCAGCGCCATCTTGGCGGCGCCGTAGTTGCTCTGCCCGAAGTTGCCATAGAGGCCGCTCGACGACGTGGTCATCACGATGCGGCCGTACTGCTGCGCACGCATGATTTCCCACACGGCCTTGGTGCAGTGCAGGCTGCCGAAGACGTGCACGTCCATCACGGCACGGAAGTCGGCGATCTCCATCTTGGTGAAGCTCTTGTCGCGCAGGATGCCGGCATTGTTCACCAGGATGTCGACACGGCCCCAGGCGTCCATGGCCTGCGCCACCATCGCCTCCACCTCTTCGTAGACCGCCACGTTCGCGCCGTTGGCGATGGCCTCACCACCCGCCGCGCGAATTTCGTCGACCACTTTCTGCGCGGCCTCGGAGGAACGGCCCGTGCCGTCGCGCGCGCCGCCCAGATCGTTCACCACCACCTTCGCACCGCGCGCGGCAAGTGCCAGTGCGTGGGTGCGGCCGAGCCCTGCGCCCGCACCGGTGACGATGGCGACGCGGTTGTCGAAACGGATGCTCATGCGATAACTCCCTGTGAATTGCGGATTTTCAGCCGGTCATGACCATCGTGAGCCACTGCGACACCAGCGCCGGGCGCGTGTCGTTCTCGATCTCGATGGTGATTTCCTGGGTGATGAGAAACTGCTTCGGGGCTTTTTCCTGGAACGCTGCAAGCCGCGCACGCGCACGCACACGGCTGCCCACTTTCACCGGCGCAAGGAAGCGGATCTTGTCGAAGCCGTAGTTCAGGCCCATCACCGCGTTTTCCATGCCGATGCCAAGCCCGGTCACCAGATACGGCAACAGCGACAGCGTGAGGAAACCGTGCGCGATGGTGCCGCCGAAGGGCGTGAGTTTCGCCTGCTCCGGGTCGACGTGGATGAACTGGTGATCGAGCGTGGCATCGGCGAAGGCATTGATGCGCGACTGGTCGATCAGGAACCAGTCGGAGACACCGAGCTCGGTGCCGATCAGTCCGGGCGCGGTGTCTTTGGTCAGCGAAACGGCCATCGGGTTCTCCTTGCTCAGATATAGCGCTTGAGTTCGTTGCGGGCCACCACCATGCGGTGCACGGCGTCGGGGCCGTCGGCAAAGCGCAGCGTGCGTACGGCGGCGTAAAGCGCGGCGAGCGGCGTGTCCTGCGAAACGCCCACGCCGCCGTGCATCTGCATCGCCTCGTCGATCACCGAGAGCGCCATGTTCGGTGCGACCGTCTTGATCATCGAAATCCAGGGCTGCGCTTCCTGCACACCCACGTGATCCATCATCCACGCAGCCTTGAGGCACAGAAGCCGCGCCATCTCGATGTCCATGCGCGCCTTGGCGATGATGTCGTAGTTGGCGCCGAGCTTGACCAGCGGCTTGCCGAAAGCGGTGCGCGACATGCCGCGGCGGCAGAGCAACTCCAGCGCTTTCTCGGCCTGACCGACCGCGCGCATGCAGTGGTGGATGCGGCCCGGCCCGAGCCTGCCCTGCGCCACTTCGAAACCACGGCCTTCACCCGCGATGATGTTCTCTTTGGGCACGCGCACGTCCGTGAAACGCATGTGCATGTGGCCGTGCGGCGCGTCGTCGTTGCCGAAGACCGTCATGGGGCGCAGCACCTCGATGCCGGGCGTCTCCATGGGCACCAGGATCTGCGAGTGCTGCAGGTGGCGCGGCGCGGTATCACTGGTCTTCACCATCACGATCAGGATGCGGCAACGCGGATCGCCCGCGCCCGAAATCCAGTGCTTCTCGCCGTTGATCACCCAGGTATCGCCGTCCAGCACCGCAGAGGTGCTGATGTTCGTGGCGTCAGAGGAGGCAACATCCGGCTCGGTCATCACGTAGGCGGAGCGGATCTCGCCGGCGAGGAGCGGCTTCAACCAGCGCGCCTGCTGCGCGGGCGAGCCGTAGCGGGCGAGCACTTCCATGTTGCCGGTATCCGGCGCACTGCAGTTGAAGACCTCGGGCGCGAGTCGCGATTTGCCTGTTTCTTCCGCGATATAGGCGTATTCCACGGTGCTGAGGCCGTGGCCTTCGTCACCGTGTCCGGTGAGGAAAAAATTCCACAGGCCGCGCTCGCGGGCCTTGGCTTTGAGGCCCTCGAGGATCTCGGTCTGGCGCGGCGTGAAGACCCAGCGATCACCGCTGGCAACTTCCTGTTCATAGGCGTGTTCCAGCGGCAGGACTTCCTGCTCGATGAAGCGTTTGACCTCGTCCAGTATCGGCCGCAGCCGCTCGGTGATCCCCAGATCCATGTGTGGCCCTCTCAGTAGCCCGCCAGCGTGGCGTAGCGGTGGGTGTGGTAGTAGGCATCGCCCAGCCAGGTGCGTAGCGCCGCGGCGCGCTTCATGAACAGGCCGATGTCGATGTCATCTGTCATGCCGATGCCGCCGTGCATCTGCACGGCCTCGTTCGCCGCGAGCGTGGCCACCTCGGTGGCGCGCGCCTTGGCGAGGCTGGCCGCGGCGGCAAAGCTGCCGTCGTTGCCATCCGCCGCACGCAGCGCGCCCAGCACGGCAGAGCGCGCGAGCTCGAGTTCGCAGAAGAGCACCGCCGCGCGATGCTGCAGTCCCTGGAACTCGCCGATGATGCGCCCGAACTGCTTGCGCTGGCGCAGGTACTCCACCGTGCGCTCGAAGACCTCGGTGGCCACACCGAGCAACTCTGCGGCGGCGCAGCAGCGCGCCACATCCAGCGCGTGTTCAAGCGCCGCGAAGCCGCCGTGCAGCGTGCCTATCAAGGCGTCCTGCGACACGCGCACACCCTGCAGACGAATCGTGGCGGCGTTGCGCGAGTCGGCCATCACATGGCGCTCAACCGTGAGCCCCGGCGTGCCTGCATCCACCTGGAAGAGCGAGATCCCGTGCGCCTCACCAGCGGCGCCAGCGCTGCGCGCGACCACGATCAGCGTGTCTGCGCTGTGGCCATCGATCACGAAGCGTTTTTCACCATCTAGCACGAAGCCGCCATCCGCCGAGGTGGCGCGGGTGGCGATGGCGAGCGGGTCGTGTCGCGGGGATTCGTCCACCGCGAGCGCGAGCAGGTGTTCGCCTGCGACCACGCGCGGCAGCAAGGCCGCCTGCTGTTCTTCACGCGCAGCGAGCTTGAGCAGCGAAACGCCCAGCACCGCGCTCGACACGAACGGCGAGGCGCAGAGCGTGCGCCCCATCTGCTCGCAGACAATACCCGCGCCCATGTGCGCGAAACCGAGCCCGCCGTGCGCTTCCGGCACCAAGAGCCCGGCCCAGCCCATGCCGGCCATGCTGGCCCAGAGCTCGCGCGAGAAACCCGTGGCATCGGCACTGTCACGCAGCGCGCGCAGCGCGGAAACCGGCGACTCGGCGCGCAGGAAATCCCGCGCGGCATCGAGCAGCATGCGTTCGTCGTCGTCGTATACCAGAGACATGTGATTTCCCCGATCCCTGTTCAGCCCGGAAGGCCGAGAATGCGTTTGGCGATGACGTTCAGCTGCACCTCGGAGGTGCCGCCCTCGATGGAATTGCCCTTGCTGCGCAGCCAGGAGCGCGCCACGAAGCCGCCGTCGAAGGCCGCGCCCTCCCAGCCGAGCGCATCGCTGCCGTGGATGGACATCAGCAATTCCTGCCGGCGCTTGTTCAGCTCCGTGCCGTAGTACTTGAGGAGCGAAGACGCCGCACCGGTGCCCACGCCGGCGCGGGCTTCATCGCGCACGCGCTCGAGCGTGAGGCGGAAGGCCGCGGCGTCCATTTCAAGGCGCGCGATGTCCTGCCGCAGGCCCGGCTGCGCGAGCTGTCCGTGCTCCAACCCGATGCGGCGCACCGCGATCTCGGTGGGCGTGGCCTGGCCTGCGCCCGTCACGCCGAAGAGTCCGCTGATCATCTCGCGCTCGTGCGTGAGCAGGTACTTGGCGATATCCCAGCCGGCGTTCAATTGCCCGACCAGTTGGCCTTTGGGCACACGCACATTGTCGAAGAAGGTTTCGCAGAAGGGCGAGGCGCCGCTGATCAGACGGATGGGGCGCGTGCTGACGCCGGGGCTCTCCATGTCGAAGAGCACGAAGCTGATGCCCTGATGCTTGGGCGCGGCGAAATCCGTGCGCACGAGGCAGAAAATCCAGTCGGCCTTGTCGGCATAGGAGGTCCAGATTTTCTGACCGTTCACGAGGAAGTGATCGCCCGCGTCATCGGCGCGCGTTTGCAAACCGGCGAGGTCAGAGCCCGCATTCGGCTCGCTGTAGCCCTGGCACCAGCGGATCTCGCCGCGCACGATGGGCGGCAGGAAGCGCGCTTTCTGCTCATCGGTGCCGTACTTGAGGAGTGCGGGCCCGAGCATGGAAATGCCGAAGCTCTCCAGCGCAGGACGGGCGCGGATGCGCTGGAGTTCTTCAGACAACACCTTTGCCTCGGCCCGCGAGAGCCCGCCACCGCCGAACTCGCGCGGCCAGGTGGGCGCGGTCCAGCCGCGCGCGCCCATGCGCGCGAGCCAGTTCCGCTGGTCATCACCCGAGAACACCCACTTGCGGCCACCCCAGCAGATGTCGGTGTCCATCAGTGCATCGCCCGAGATCGCGCGGCGCATGCTCTGGGGGCAGTTCTCATCGAGCCACGCACGGGTCTGGTGGCGGAAGGTATCGAGTGGATCCATCGTGAGGCTCCGATAAGGCTTCATGCGGAAAGCCGTCGAAACTTACACCATCGGCACCGGTGCTACCATTGCCGCCGATGTCGTTCCCGGGGGTAACACGACGTGGATCAAGTGCTGGACGCGCTGCTCGCGCGGCTCACCGTGGAACGCGAGAGCGAACTGCGTTTCATCGGCACCAGCCCCCGGGGCCAGCAGCGCCGCGTCTACGGCGGGCAGGTGCTGGCGCAATCGATGAGCGCCGCCATCCGCACCGTGGATCCGGAGCGCCGCGTGCATTCGCTGCACGCCTACTTCATGCGCCCCGGCAACCCCGCTGAGCCCATCGTCTACGAGGTCGACCCGCTGCGCGACGGCAAGGGCTTCAGCACCCGCGCGGTGGTGGCGCGGCAGGGTGGCCGCGCAATTTTCAATGCCTCGTTGTCCTTCCAGGTGCCGGAGAAAGGGCTGGAGCATCAGGACCCGATGCCCGATGTGCCGCCGCCGGAATCGGTGCAGAGCGATTTCGATTACCACACCGCACTCCACGAGAAAGACCCGGCCCGCTACGAGAAACCCGGGCGCTGGGCCATGGACTACCGCGTGGTGCACCGCGCGGATCCCGTGGAGCACGCGCCTATGCCGGCGCACTGCGGCCTATGGATGCGCGCCAAGGGAAGTGTTCCCGAGATGCCCGACGTGCCCGGCATCCACGAAACCTTGCTCGCCTACATGTCCGACAACTACCTGATCGCGACCTCGCTGATGCCGCACGGCATGGGCTACGACCACGAACGGCTGCAGAACGCGAGCCTCGACCACGGGCTGTGGTTCTACAGCGATTTCCGCGCCGACGAGTGGCTGTATTACGACATCACGAGCCCGCGGGCGGCAGGCGGGCGCGGTTTCAATGTGGGCCGGATCTTCACGCAGGACGGACGGCTGGTGGCGACGGCCGTGCAGGAGGGTTTGATCCGTCTGCTTCCCGCTGCCGCGCTCTGATGGCCACACCCCGCGCCCTCGCCCTCCACGCCGGCCCCGCGGCCCGCGAACGCCTGCTCGACGAAGGCCTGAAGCCCGAGCAATTCGGGCTGCTGGTGGGCGCCTCGGGCGGTGCGAAGTGGATGGTGCTGTCGGCGCTGGATCGCGTGCTGTTCCCGTGGCTGATGCAAGGCCGCAGCACGCCGCTCGCCTGCGTGGGATCGTCGATCGGCGCCTGGCGGCATCTTTGCCTCGCGCAGGAGGATCCCGCCGCCGCCACGGCGCGTTTCGAAAACGCCTACATCGAGCAACGCTATGAGGCGCGGCCAACGCCCGAGCACGTGAGCGCCGTCTCGCGCGGGATCCTGCGGGAGTTGCTGGGCGAGGACGGTGCGCGTCGCGTGAGCACGCACCCCTTCGTGCGCACGCACATCGTAGCGGCGCGGGCGCGGGCACCGTGGCGCGTGTCCTCGAAAGCTGCGCTGCTTGCAGCCGCAACGGCCACGGCGCTTGGCAACCTGCTGCACCGCGGCACGCTGGAAGCATCGCTTGAGCGTGGATGTTTCCACACGGGTGATGCTGCTGGGGCGCTGCGTTTCCCACGGCTGGGTACACGTTATCTGCCGCTTACCGACGCCAACGTCACGGACGCCGCGATGGCGAGTGGCTCCATTCCGCTGGTCTCCGCAGGCGTGGACACGCTCATGCCCGGCGAGGTGTTCTGGGACGGCGGCATGACCGACTACCACTTCGGCCCAGGTCTTTCCGGACACGAGGGGCTGGTGCTGTACCCGCACTTCTATCCGCATTTCGCACCGGGCTGGTTCGACAAGGCGCTGCCATGGCGCCGGCAGCGTGCGGCGGCATGGCCCGGGCTCGTGCTGCTCTGCCCCACGCCGGAATTCGTGCGCTCGCTGCCGGGCGGCCGGGTGCCGGAGCGGGGGGATTTCAGCCGCTTTGCCACGGAAGAGCGCCAGCGGCGCTGGAGGGCTGCGAGCGGCGCGGCCGCGCGACTCGCCGAAGAGTTTCAGGAGATGGTGGCAACACGGCAGGCGCTCTTGGGCGCGCTCGCGGCAGGCAAGCACTGAGGCGATTGCGAGCGCCGCGGTGGCCATGCTCCACTGCCCGGACACAGCTGCGAGGGATCACGCATGAACGGAGCCGAAGCGCTGCTGCGCACACTCCTCGATGCCGGCGTCGAGGTCTGCTTCACCAACCCCGGCACCTCCGAAATGCACTTCGTGGCGGCGCTCGACCGCGTGCCCGGCATGCGCTGCGTGCTGGGTCTCTTCGAGGGCGTGGTGACGGGCGCGGCCGATGGCTACGCGCGCATCGCCCGCAAGCCTGCCGCCACGCTGCTGCATCTGGGGCCGGGGCTGGGCAACGGGCTCGCGAACCTGCACAACGCCCGCAAAGGCGAAGTGGCGATGCTGAACGTGGTAGGTGATCACGCCACCTGGCACCTGCAATACGACACGCCGCTGACCTCTGACGTCGCTGGCGTGGCTGCACCCATGTCGCATTGGGTCCACAGCTCAAGCTCGAGTGAGGAAGTGGCCGAGGACGCCGCCCGCGGCCTCGCCGTGGCGCTCAGCGCGCCGGGGCAGGTGGCCACGCTGATCCTGCCGGCGAATGTCTCGTGGAGCGAGACCGCGAGCGGCCCTGCCCCGCTGCCCTTGCCCGTGCCGCCGGCGCCTGTCGATACAACAGCCGTGGATGCAGCCGCACAGGCACTGAGCGCTGGCGAGCCGGCCATGATCCTGCTGGGCGGCCACGTGAGTGATCGGCAGCTGGAACTCGCAGGAAAGATCGCCGCGCGCACCGGCTGCCGGTTGGCGGTGGACACCTTCCCCGCCCGGATAGCGCGCGGCGCGGGGCATGCCGCCTGCGAGAAGATTCCCTACCTCGCGGAATTTGCCCTCGACCACCTGAAAAACGTCCGGCGGATGGTGCTGGTGGGCACACGCCCGCCGGCGTCGTTTTTTGCTTACCCGGGCTTGCCAGGCGAGATGGCACACCCCGACTGCGCGACCACACTGCTGGCCTCTCCTGCAGATGACCGTGAAGACGCCTTGTGGCGGCTGGCCGATGCGTTGGGAGCGCTGGCGACGGAGCCACAAAGGGATGTGTTCTCACCGCCCGCGTTGCCCGAAACAGGCCCCAACACCACGGCCACGGTCGCAGATACCGTCGCTGCGCTGTTGCCCGAAGGCGCCATCGTGGCCGACGAGGGCATCACCTGCGGGATGGAGGTCTTCGGCCGCGTGGCGCAAGCGCGAGCCCACGAGTGGATCGTGGAGACCGGGGGTTCGATCGGCTGGGGCCTGCCGGCCGCCACCGGTGCGGCCGTGGCGGCGCCGGATCGAAAAGTGGTGTGCCTGGAGGGCGATGGCAGCGCCATGTACACGATACAGGCGCTCTGGACCATGGCCCGCGAGAAGCTCGACGTGACGGTGGTGCTCTTCGCCAACCGCGACTACGCGATCCTGCAGCTCGAATTCCAGCGCGTGGGCGCGAGCGGCATGGGCGAGCGGGCGCGGAACATGATGCACATCGGGAATCCGGACATCGACTTCGTGGCCTTGGCAGGGTCGATGGGGGTGCCGGCGGAGCGGGCCGAGGATGCTGCAGCGTTCTCGCGAGCCTTTGCAGCAGCAATGGCCGAACGTGGGCCGCGGCTGATCGAGGTGACGATGGGGTCTTTACTGCCCCGCTGATCGGGGGGCCATCAGTTGAGGACGGGGGTGCCGGGGCGGGCAGTCTCCGCGGCGTGCTGGTCCTTCTCCCGGCGGCCCTCAAGGGCTGCGCGCCGGTCTCCCGGGAAAGATTCGGGCTTGTTGGCCGCTTTGCGGCGCTGGCGTTTGCGTTCCTCCAGCGCGGCTTCGATGCGCCGGAAGGTGTCCTCGTTCACTGGCACTCTGTTGTTTTCCGCGGCCGGGTCTGCGGCACTGAATCAGGCGCCCGACGTGTGCGCCGGGACGTGTTTTT
>CAIXOY010000537.1 GCA_903921135.1 uncultured Gammaproteobacteria bacterium | reverse complement strand
CGCCGCCGAAGGCGATGCCGTTGATCGCGCCGATCACGGGCTTGTTCAGCCCGGGCAGTTCCTGCAGGCCGCCGAAGCCACCCACGCCGTAGTCCGCATCCGGGGGCTCGCCATCGGCGGCGGCTTTCAGATCCCAGCCGGGGCAGAAGAACTTTTCGCCCGCGGCGGTGAGGATCGCGACGCGCAGTTCCGGGTCGTCGCGAAAGCTCGCGAATACATCACCCATGATGCGGCTGGTGGCGGCGTCGATGGCGTTTGCCTTCGGGCGATCGATGGTGACTTCGAGCACGCGGCCGCGGCGCTCGGTACGGATCGGTGCGTTCATGGGTTGCGCATCCTGATGAGGGCGTCGACGGCAACGGCGCCGTCGGGGAAGACCAGTAGCGGGTTCACGTCGAGTTCCTCGACCAGACCCTCATGGGCGAGAGCAAAAGCGGCTATGGCTTCGATGGCGCGCACCACTGCAGCGGCATCGCCGTGCTTGCCGCGGAAGCCCGTAACCAGCCGCCAGACCTTGAGCGAGGCAAGCGCGTGCTCGATCTCCGCGTGCGTGGCGGGCAGCAGCAGCGTGGCGGAATCCGCGAGCAGTTCGGTGAGCACACCCCCCGCGCCGATCACCAGCGCCGTGCCGAACTGCGGGTCACCGGTGAGGCCGATGATCAGTTCGGCTACAGCACCCTTGTGCATGCGCTCGACCAGCAGGCGCGGCGAAAGCACGGAGAGACGCGCAGCCGCTGCAGCCACCGCATCCGCATCGCGCAGATCCAGCACCACGCCGCCGGATTCTGTTTTGTGCGCGATCGCGTCCGAGGAGACTTTCAGCGTCACGGGATACCCGATGCGCCCGGCTGCCGCGACGGCCTCGTCTGGCGCGCATTCAACGCCCTCGGGCACGACCAGTCCGTGATCTGCGAGCAGGCGCTTGGCCGCGAATTCGCCGATCGTTTTCAGCGTGCCGCCACGTACGACAGGCACATCGAGCAGCGGGGGTTCCTCTGACGCTGCCCAGCAGGCGCCGATCTGCGCTGCGGCCTCGAAGGCAGTGAGCGCATCGTCCATCCCGATCATCGGCGCGACGCCGGCCTCACCCAGTTCGGCCGCCAGAGCGAGTGGCATGCCCTCGGGTAAGGAGCTCACCACCGCGGCGCGTGCGCTGGTGCGGCGGGAGGCTTCCATCAGCGCGCGCGCCGTCGCCACCCAGGCGTCGGGTTTCATGTGCGGGCTGGTGGGCGTGTCGAGAATCAGCATCGCAGTGTCGAACTCTCCGCCCAGCACGGCACTGAAGGTGGCGAGGAGTTTCTCGGGCTGGTTCCAGATGAAGGTGTGGTAGTCGAGCGGGTTGTCGATGCTCACGAACTCGTTCAGCGTGGCTGCCACACGCTCGCGCGTGACTGCGTCGAACGCCGGGAAGCTCAAGCCCCGCCCCAGCGCCAGATCGGCAGCCAAGGCCGCTTCGCCACCCGAGCAACTCATCGAGACCAGTCGGCCGCCGGCGATGGGGCCGCCGAAATGCAGGAACTTCAGCGTCTCGACGAAGGCGCTTACGGTGTTGACGCGCGCGATGCCGTGTCGCGCAAAGAACGCCGAGTAGAGAGCGTCGCTGCCCGAGAGGGACGAGGTGTGGCTCATCGTCACCCGTGCGCCTTGCTCCGAGCGGCCGGTCTTCAGCGCCACCAGCGGTTTGCGCGCCGCGCGTGCCACGCGTGCCGCGCGGTCAAAGGCTGCTACGTCGCGCAGGCCCTCGATGTGCAGACCGATCGCCGTGATGCGCGGATCCGCGGCCAGCGCCTCGACCATGCGCGCCATGTCGACATCGGCCTGGTTGCCGATGGCACAGACCAGCGCGAGCGGCAGGCCGCGACGCGTCATGGTGAGGTTGCAGGCGATGTTGCCTGATTGCGTGACGATGGCCACGCCGCTCTCGCAGGCGGCGATGCCGTGCTCGTCGGGCCACAGTGCCGCGCGCGAGAGGCCGTTCACGTAGCCGTAGCAGTTGGGGCCCACCAACGGCATGCCGTCGGCTGCGGCGAGGAGTTCTTCCTGCAGCGCGCTGTCGCCGGTTTCAGCGAAGCCCGAGGCGTAGATCACGGCACCGCCGCAGCCCTTGGCGCGCAGCGCACGTACGACCTCGATGGTGGGCTCGCGCTTGACCGCCACAAAGGCTGCATCGATGGGGCCTTCGATGTCCTCTACGCTCGCGACTGTCGCAATGCCGCCCAGTTCCGCGCGGCGCGGATTCACCGCGTGGATCGTGCCGGGGAAGCCGTATTCGCGGCAGCGCTGGATCGCGATGGCGCACTCGCCGCCACCCACGAAGACGATGGATGTCGGGTTCAGGAGTCGGTGGAGTTCGTGGCTCATGTGGCGCTCCGGGCGCTGCGCCTGCTCAGCCGCCCAGCGGCCGCAGCAGTGCGCGCGAGATGATGTGGCGCTGGATCTCGGAGGTGCCCTCCCAGATGCGCTCGACGCGCGCGTCGCGCCAGATGCGCTCGAGCGGCAGATCCGACATCAGCCCCATGCCGCCGTGGATCTGTATGGCTTCGTCGGCCACGAAGGCGAGCATCTCGGTGGCCTTCAATTTGGCCATCGCCATGTCCATATCGGTGACCGTGCCTTGATCGAATTTCCACGCAGCTTCCAGCGTGAGCAGTTCGGCGGCTTTGAGTTCCAGCGCCATGTCGGCGAGTTTGAACGACACGCCCTGGAACTTGCCGATCTGCTGCCCGAACTGCTTGCGGTCCACGGCCCACTGTTTGGCGTGCTCCAGCGCGCGCTCTGCGCGGCCCAAGCAGGTGGCCGCCACCTGCAGGCGCGTGGCGCCCAGCCATTCGTTCGCCACCTCGAAGCCGCGGTGCTCTTCGCCCAGGATCTGGGACTTGTGGATGCGGCAGTCGTTGAACTCGAGGATGGCGTTGGTGTAGCCGCGGTGCGAGACGTTGCGGTAGCCGTTGCGCACCGTGAAGCCGGGTGTGCCCTTGTCGACGAGGAAAGCGGTGATCAGTTTCTTCTTGCCGTGGGAGGTGTCTTCTTCGCCGGTG
>CAIXOY010000536.1 GCA_903921135.1 uncultured Gammaproteobacteria bacterium | reverse complement strand
TGCCGATCTCGCCCCGCGCAACCGCCAGCACCGTCTCGGCCAGGTCGTCCTCCGGTGCCTGGAAATCGTGGCCGTTCAGCGCCAGGAACACGAGCGCAGCCACAGCGCCGACCCGCTTGTTTCCATCCAGGAAAGGATGGTTCCTGACCAGGTGAAAGAGATAGGCGGCGGCCATCTCATACACATCCGTGTGCAGAAATTCGCCGTTGAAGGTCGCGCCTGGCATACCGAGCGCCGACTTGAGCAGATTGAGATCACGGATGCCCGCGGTCCCGCCGTAGCGGGTCACCTGGTCGCGATGGATCTCCAGGACTTCCTGCAGGCCAAGAAACTGCACGGATCACTCGGCCAGTTTTTTCAGCGCTTTGGGGTAGCGGGCATTCACCTTGTCGAGCGCGGCCGTGAAGGCTTCCCGACGCGCAGCATCCCGGATGGGGGACAGTATCAGCACCTGGCCATCGGTGCTGACGTCGAAGGCGGTATCCGCGTTCGCCCCGAGAAGCTCCAGCACCGGCTTCTCGATCACCAGCGCGAGGCTGTTGCCGTGCTTTGTCAGATTCTTGATCACGGGAACCTCTGACTCAATCGGTTATCACAAAGTGATTACCAAGATATACCGCCGGGGTTCATGGCTCAACACCAAACGTGCAGGCGTGGGCATCGCCCGTTCGACGGACATGCAAACGGCGCCATGTCATGCACGCCGTCGCTCGCGCGGCGCCATCCCCTCTTCGCGCCCGGTAACGGTACTGTTGCGGCGCCCAACGCGATTGCGCAGGCTTGCAGGGCGAGCCGCACGGAGCCCCGAATGCCCCTTGTCCTGATCGTTGACGACGAACCCGCCATCGCGGACGCGCTCTCCTATGCGCTGGCCCAGGAGCGCTTCGAGGTTGCGCGCGCGGGGTTGGGCCGAGAGGCGCTCGACTTCGTGCGCGAACGCGGAGCCGACCTCGTCGTGCTCGACATCGGCCTGCCCGACATGAGCGGGCTCGATGTCTGCCGCGAGCTGCGGCGCGCGGGTGAGGTGCCCGTGCTGCTGCTGAGCGCGCGCGGGGCGGAACTCGACCGCGTGCTCGGGCTCGAGCTGGGCGCCGACGACTACGTCGTGAAGCCCTTCAGCCCGCGCGAGGTGGTGGCGCGCATCCGCACGATCCTGCGCCGCAGCGCCTCGGCCCCGCCCGCAGCCGCAAGCCTTGCCGCCGATGCGACACCCGCTCCCTTCACCATCCACGACGAACAGCGGCGCATCACGTTTCGCGGCACCGAGCTCGCGCTGACGCGGCAGGAGTACGAGATGCTGCGCTGCCTGCTGCGGCGGCCTCGCTCTGTGTTCAGCCGCGAGCAGCTGCTGGAGGCCGCAGGCGTGGCCGCGGGCGCGGGCTACGAGCGCAATGTCGACAGCCACGTGAAGGGCCTGCGGGCCAAGCTGCGCGCCGTCTCGCCCGAGTCTGACCCGATCCGCACGCACCGCGGCGTGGGCTACAGCTACGAGCCGGAGCAGGCCTGATGCGCCTCGGGCTGCGCATCTTCCTCGTGTACTTTTTGTTCGTCGGTCTCGCGGCCTGGTTCGTGTTCGGCGCGGTCACGGACGAGATCCGCCCGGGCGTGCGGCAGTCCACCGAGGAAACCCTGGTCGACACCGCGAATCTGCTCGCCGAACTCCTGCACGATGATCTGGTGGCCGGCACGCTGTCGCAAGGCCGCCTGCCCGCGATCCTGCGCGCTTACGGCGAGCGCCGTCCGGGGGCCGACATCTGGGGCGTGCGCAAGGCCGCAGTGAACCACCGCGTCTACGTCACCGACGCGCGCGGCATCGTGCTGCTCGACTCCGCGGACCGTGACGTCGGCGCAGATTACTCGCGCTGGAACGATGTGCACCTCACGCTCGCCGGGCGCTACGGCGCTCGCTCCTCGCCCGAGCCCGGCGAGGGCGGCGAGAGCGCCAGCGTGATGTACGTGGCCGCGCCGATCCGCGACGGCGGACGCATCGTTGGCGTGGTCAGCGTGGGCAAGCCCTCGCAGTCGCTGCAGCCCTACATCGAGCGCTCGCAGCGGCGGCTCGCCTGGCTTGGTAGCGGCCTCGTGCTGGCCGGGCTCGCTGCAGGTGCGGCGCTCTCGTGGTGGCTGTCGCGCGCGCTCGGCCGCCTCACGGCCTGGGCGCGTGCGGTGAGCGCGGGCGAGCGCAGTGCGGTGGCGCCGCCGCGGGGGCGCGATGAGCTCGGGCAGCTGGCCGGCGCGCTGGAAACCATGCGCGAGCAGCTCGAGGGCAAGGCCTACGTCGAGCGCTACGTGCAGACGCTGACGCACGAACTCAAAAGCCCGCTTACGGCGATTCGGGCCGCCGCCGAACTGCTGCACGAGGACATGCCGCCCGAGGACCGCCGCCGCTTCGCAGCCAACGTCGACAACGAGGCTGCTCGGCTGCAGTCGCTGGCCGACCGCCTGCTGCACCTCGCGCAGCTGGAGCAGCGCCGCGGGCTGACCGAGACGGCAGGGATCGCGCTGGAGCCACTCGTCATGGAACTGCTCGCAGCGCAGGAAGCCCGCGCGCTGGGGGCCGGCGTTCGGCTCGCCTGCGCGGTGCCTGCGGGCTGCCACGTGCGCGGCGAGCGCTTCCTGTTGCGGCACGCGCTGTCGAACCTGCTCGACAACGCGCTCGACTTCACGCCGGCCGGTGGCACCGTAGCGCTGTCGGCCGATGCCACAAGCGACACGGTAACCATCCGCGTGTGCAACGAAGGCCCCGCAATCCCGGACTACGCGCTGCCGCGACTGACCGAACGCTTCTTCTCGCTGCCGCGCCCCGCCACCGGACGCAAGAGTACCGGGCTGGGGCTCGCATTCGTGGCCGAGGTCGCGTCGCTGCATGGCGGCAAGCTGTCGGTGCGGAACGTGCCCGGGGGTGTCGAGGCCTGCCTCGCGATGCCCGCGTAACCACGATATCTCCACACGATCTCCTCCTGACGCCCACGGGCGCGCCACGCGCAGCCTCCAGACTCCCCTCCGTTCGCACACCGCACCGGAGGACTCCGCATGAACCGCAGGTTGAACATCAAGATAGCGACCGTGCTCGGGCTGGTCGTGTTGCTGCTCGTGCCGCTCGGCATGATCCGCGGCCTGGTCGATGAGCGCGCCCAGCGTCGCGACGAGACCGTCACCGGGATCGTCGATTCCTTCAGTCGCGAGCAGCTGCTGGCCGGGCCGCTGATCGTGGTGCCATGGCAGCGCACCGTACGCGACACCGCTACCGCACAGGGGAACGGCGAGAAACGCGTGGTGGAGCGGATCGAGTCGGGGCGGCTGCACTTCCTGCCAGAGCGCTTCGCCTTCGACGCGCGGCTGGCCACCGAGGTGCGCGAGCGCGGTATCTACCGCGCATTGCTCTACCGCACGCAGGGCACGCTGAAGGGGAGCTTCCATGTGCCAGCAGACTTCGGCCTGGGCACCGAGGCCGCGCGGTACCGCTTTGGTACGCCCTGGATCGCGATCGGCGTCGGCGACATCCGCGGCATCGGCAACGTGCCGGAACTCAGGATCAACGGCCGCAGCCTGCCGTTCCGGCCGGGCACCCTGACCCCGCCACTGCGCGAGGGCATCCACGCCCCGCTCGATGGCGTCGACGTGGCGGGGAGCACGCTCGAGTTCGAGGTCGGGCTCACGCTCGCCGGGAGCCGCTCCTTGCGGGTCGTGCCGGTGGGCCGCGAGACAACGGCCACGCTGACCGGCGATTGGCCGCACCCGGGGTTCGGCGGCAACCTGCTGCCCGTGGATCGCACGGTGCGCGGAGACGGTTTCGACGCGCGCTGGAGCACCAGTTTCTTCGCAACGGACATGGAGAAGGTGCTGCGCGACTGCGTGGCCGAGCCCGACTGCACCGGCTTCCGGGGCAAGGCCTTCGGCGTGGAACTGGTGGACCCGGTTGACCAGTACCTCAAAAGCGAGCGGGCACTGAAGTACGCACTGCTCTTCGTGGGGCTGGCCTTCGCGGGGTTCTTCCTGTTCGAGGTGCTGAAGCGCGTCGACCTGAACCCCGTGCAGTACACCCTGGTGGGGCTCGCGCTCGCGGTGTTCTACCTGCTGCTGCTCTCGCTGTCCGAGCACATCGGCTTTGCTGCGGCCTACGCGGTGTCGGCCACGGCCTGCGTCGCATTGATCGGGAGTTACGTTGGCGCGATCCTCGGCGGCGCCCGTCGCGGTGCGGGCTTTGCGGGGGCGCTCGCCGGGCTCTACGCGCTGCTCTACGGGCTGCTCGGCTCCGAGGACTACGCGCTGCTGATGGGCTCGGTGCTGGTCTTCGCGCTGCTGGCAGCGGTGATGATCTTCACGAGACGCGTGGACTGGAGCGCGACGGGGGGGCTGTGATGGCGACGTGGGGGAGATTTGCAAGGCGCCGGCGCCCTTACGCTCTCCAGCCGTGGTTCATGTCTTTAAAGTCGGGTTTCGGCGACACGTTTGATTGACGTGTCGCCGCCAGCGACATACGCTCAGAACGTGTCGTCAAAATCAGATTTTTGCATCATGAGAAACGATTCCTCTGTTTGGCGCTCTGATCAGCCGCACAACCAGCTGCCCACATTGCCCCCCGCAGCGGAGTTGGAGAGCCGGGCCGTGCTGAAGTCCTGCATCGAAGCCCGTGCCGCATTGGCTGAGCTGAAGCAGGCCGCAGAGCTGATCCCCAACCAGACGATGCTCATCAACACGATCCCGCTGCTGGAGGCCAAAGACAGCTCGGAGATCGAGAACATCGTCACCACGACGGACCGGCTGTTCCAGTACGCGCACAGCCACGCAGGCGGGGAATCCGCAGACCCCGCCACCAAGGAAGCTCTGCGCTACCGCACCGCCTTGCACCGCGGCTTCCAGTCACTGAAGCAACGGCCGTTGTGTACCGCTACTGCGGTGGAGGTCTGCGGCACGTTGAAGGGTGTGGAGATGGATATCCGGCGTACACCGGGCACGCAGCTGATCAGCGACCGTACGGGCGAAGTGATCTACACCCCGCCAGAGGGCGACGCGCGGCTGCGGGACCTGCTGGCCAACTGGGAGCGGTTTCTGCACGAGCAGACCGATCTGGATCCGCTGGTCCGAATGGCCGTGGGCCACTACCAGTTCGAGGCCATCCACCCTTTCACCGATGGCAACGGCCGTACCGGCCGCGTTATCAACATCCTCTACCTGATCCAGGCTGGGCTGTTGGACCTGCCCATCCTGTACCTGAGCCGGCATGTCATTGCACACAAGGCCGATTACTACGGACTGCTCCTCGCCGTGACGCGAGATGATGCCTGGGAGCCATGGCTGCTGTTCATGCTGCAGGCCGTGGCCGAGACCTCGCGGTGGACCACGCGCAAGATCGCGGGCATCCGCAAGCTCGTCGAGCACACCTCCGAGCACGTGCGCACAAGGCTACCCAAGATCTACACACGGGAACTCGTGGACGTGATCTTCGAGCAGCCGTACTGCCGCATCGGCAATCTGGTCGACAAGGGCATTGCGCGGCGTCAGGCGGCCTCGCGCTACCTGCATGACCTGGCCGGGCTGGGTGTGCTGCGCGAAATGCCCGTCGGCAAGGAGAAGCTCTTCGTCCATCCAAAGCTATTGGAGTTGCTCGGTGGGGATAGCTGTGCGTTCGAGCCTTATGCGTGAGGAAGGTACCCCTGAATTGCCATTGCGCCCCACCTCACCTCCCCGGCGCCTGCCCCCCGTCAATCGAGTAAAACTGTCCCGAGATCCAAGCACCCTGCTCGCTGCACAGAAACGCCGCGAGCGCCGCCACTTCCTCCGGCCGCCCCGCGCGCCCCAGCGGCACGTACTGGCTCAGCAGCCGGTCCCATGTGCCATCGGCGCGGGGGATGTCGTCCAGGCGCGAGGTGTCGATGATGCCCGGGCAGATGGCGTTCACGCGGATGCCGTTGCGGCCCAACTCGCTCGCCATCGCCGCGGTGAGTGCCTGCAGGCCGGCTTTGCTGGCGGCGTAGGCGGCGTGCTGTGCGGGCAGCAGTTTTCCGGCGATGGACGAGATGTTCACGATCGAACCTCCCGTGCCCTGCGCCACCATCTGTCGCGCCGCGCACTGGCTGAGATAGAAAGGCCCGTGCAAGTTCACGTCGATGATGTGACGCCACACGGCGGGATCCAGATCGATCACGTTGCGGCGATCCGCGCCACGCGCGGCACCGGCGTTGTTCACGAGGATATCCACGCGCCCGAGTTCCGCCACGCAGCGCGCCACCAACGCAGCGCAGGCCTCCTCGTTGCTCACGTCGCAGACCACGGGCAGCGCGCGACGCCCCATCGCACGGATTTCATCGGCTACGGATTCGACATCCCGCCAGCCTGCGGCTTTTTCCTCGTCCGGGTACAACTCCGGCGATCGACCGCTGCCGGTCATCAGCACATCGCAGCCGGCCCGTGCGAGCGACAGCGCGATCTCGCGGCCGATGCTGCGCATGCGGCCTGCGCCGGTGACGATGGCGACTTTCGTATCCGGTGCTGCGGGCATGGGCGCTCTCCTGCCAAAGGTGTCTGCGGATTATCGGGCTGCGATGGCGCAGCCCCGGATTACGGTAGCGCAACACGCGTGCGCCAGCAGCGCGGGCGCTGCCCCGGTGCCGCGCCGCTCGTGTAGGCTCGCGGCTCGAGCACACGCAGGAGCCGCCCCATGTCAGACGCCATCACCGTTTTCAGCCTTGGCATCAGCGACGCAGAGATCGCCGATCTGCGCCAGCGCCTCGCGGCCACCCGCTGGCCCGATGCCGAAACCACCGGCGACTGGAACCAGGGCATTCCGCTCGCCTACACGCAGGAAGTCTGCCGCTACTGGGCGAACGGCTACGACATGCAGCGCCTCGCCACGCGCCTGAACGCCTGGCCGCAGTTCCGCACCACCATCGACGGCCTCGGCATCCACTTCATCCATGCGCGCTCGCCGCATGCGAATGCGCGGCCGCTGCTGATCACGCACGGCTGGCCCGGTTCGGTCGTCGAGTTCCTGAAGGTGATCGGGCCGCTCACCGATCCGGTGGCGCACGGCGGCAACGCTGCAGATGCCTTCCACGTGGTGTGCCCCTCGCTGCCGGGCTACGGTTTCTCGGACAAGCCGCGCGAATCGGGTTGGGGTGTGGATCGCATCGCGCGCGCCTGGGGTGTGCTGATGCAACGCCTGGGTTACCCGCGCTATTACGCGCAGGGTGGCGACTGGGGCGCGATGGTGACCAGCAGCATCGGGCAACAAGACACCGCCAACTGCCTCGGCATCCACCTCAACATGCCGATCGTGGCGCCCGACATGGACACACTGTCCAGCCTCACGCCGCTCGAGCAATCGGCACTCGCGGGCATGCAGTACTACAACGACTGGGATTCCGGTTACAGCAAACAGCAGGGCACGCGGCCGCAGACGCTGGGCTATGGGCTGGCGGATTCTCCGTCGGGGCAACTCGCCTGGATCCTCGAGAAATTCCACGCCTGGACCGACTGCGGCGAGGGCGAGGCACGCCACCCCGAGAACGCCCTCACGCGCGACGAGATGCTCGACAACGTGATGGTCTACTGGCTCTCCAACTCGGCCGCCTCCTCGGCGCGGCTGTACTGGGAGAGTTTCTCGAAACCGAACCTCGAGCCCATCCACATCCCGGTGGGCGCCAGCATTTTCCCGAAGGAGATCTTCCGCAGCTCGCGCCGCTGGGCCGAGAAGCGCTTCCCCAAACTCGCGCACTGGAACGAGCTGCCGAAGGGTGGCCACTTCGCGGCCTTCGAGCAGCCCGTGGCCTTCGTGGGTGAAGTGCGCGACTGCTTCCGGGCGATGGACGCGCTGTAGCCGTTGCCCTTCAACGCGCAGGCCGGTCAACCGATCCGCGATCGTGGCGTTCAGTGGGGCGGGAGTCATTTCCCCTCCCGAGGAAAACGCCATGCTGACCCGCCTGCTCGCCACGCTGACTGCCAGCGCCGTGCTGGCATCCACGCCCGCCCTGGC
>CAIXOY010000535.1 GCA_903921135.1 uncultured Gammaproteobacteria bacterium | reverse complement strand
CGCCGTGATCGCGAAGTAGTCGTACTTGCCGGGCTTCTGCATCGACATCAGATAGAGCATGTGCATCGTGTGCTTGTCGGGGATCATGCGCCGGTAGTCTTCCTCGGCGAACAAGGTGTGGAAGCGCGGTGAGGTGAGCCGCGGTGCGCCGCGCCCGCGTTTGAGGAGCGGAACATCGCAGAACGCGAGCGGATCGATCAGCGGAAAACTCCCCCAGTCCGACGGCGAGGACACGTCCACCCAGGTGAGCCGATCGCTCGCGCCCATGCGGGCAAGGCACTCGCGGTACTCCGCCACCTGCGGGAACAGCCCGAACAGCGGAATGCAATTGCCCAGCGTGATCAGCGCGAGCGCGGGGCCTTTCTGCGGCATCGGCTGTTCCCCGGCCAACATCCTGCCGAGCGCATGCGTCGCGAGGATGCTGCCCACGCTGAATCCCACCACCAGCACCTCGTCGATGTCCGGGTCCTGCTGCAGTTCGCGCAGGCGCGCGGCGTTGGCATCGACCATGCGGTCTATCTCGGGCACGCCGATGGCCGCGCAGCGGCTCACGAAGGCGTAGATCCGCGCGAGCAGGCTGGTGTCGAGGCGGCGCTCCACGCGCAGCACCGCCATCACGCCAGCTGCCGCCACAGCGGCAGCGGCCGCGCGCGCGGGCCATAGGCCAGCCAGGGGCTCGAGGCCCTGAAACACCAGAAAGGCCAGCAAGGCAGTCAGTCCGAATCCGCTCGTGAAGAACAACAACGGGTAGAAGAGCGCGAAGATCCGCTGTGGCAGCACGCGCCACACCTTGATCACCTCGCGGGGCACGTGCCGGAGCACGAGGCCGTAACCGAGCAGCATTTCGCGCATCACGCCCAGGCTGCTGCGCGGCCAGTAACGGCGCACCACATCGTCCCACGCGGCAACCTCGATCACGGTGCTGCAGGGCTCGCCCGCTGCACTCGTAGCCTGCACCTCCCAGCCCTGCCGCCCGGCAGCGTCGCGCCGCCGCGGGCCCACATCGATCTGCATACCGTTCACGGCGGCCTGCTGCGCGGCGTGACGGCGGTAGAGGCCGTGGTACCAGGCAGCGCCCTTGGGGTCGAAGCCGCCGAAGAAGAGCACGTGCCGGCGGCGTACGGGCGGGGACTTCATGCGAGAGACTCCAGCGCGATGCGCACGCGTTCGAGCGCGTGCTGGCCGGCCAGATCTGCCGCCACGCGGGCGCAGGCGGCAGGTACGGAGGTGTCCGCCAGCAAGGCAGACAGCGCATCGCACAAGGGCAACCGGGTTCCGTCCTCGCGCGGGAACAGCGCATGTGCCACGCCCAACGCCACAAGGCGTGATGCGTTGTCGAACTGGTCGTAGGCCTGCGGTACGGCGAGCTGCGGCAGCCCCGCGCGCAGCGCCTGCGCGAGTGTGCCCACGCCGCCGTGGTGCACCAGTGCGCGGGCGCGCGGCAGCAGCAATGAGAACGGCGCGTAGGGCACGTGGATCACGCCGGGCGGCAGCGCTTCGGGCAGCTGCGTGACGTCCTGTGTGAGCAGGAGTGCGCGCAGGCCGAGCGCGACGCTGGCGTCCACGGCATCGGCGAAGAAGGCGCGCGCATCGTGCATCGCGGTGCCCGCCGTGAATACCACCGGTGGCGGCCCTGCATCCAGGAACTGTGCCAGCGCGGGATCCAGCCCTGATGCAGCGTCATCGTCGTAAAGCGGAAAACCCGAGTGCAGGTGCGGGCGCGGCCACTCCGGGGTGGCGGCGGCAAAACACTCGGGAAACAGCGCGATGGACAGCAGCGGCGAGTGGATCCAGTCGAGGAAGATGCTGCGCTCCAGCGCAGGCAGTCCACGCGCGCTCCGAGCGGCCTCCACGTCGGGCAGGGCGAGCGGTTGCATCTTGCCGCGGTCGAGTGCGAGTACGGCCTCGCGCGCCTCGGTGGCAGAGACGTCCGGGCCCAGATGCCGCCCGGCGAGCCAGAGCGGCGGAGCGAAACGCGGCAGCATTTGCGGGGCAGTCCACGCGCTCACGGCGCGCAGCCCGCGGGTTTCCATCGCGATGCGCGGCGCGGGCATCAGGAAGGGGCTGTAGAGGGCCACGGTATCGGGCTCGCTCGCTGCCGCCTCGAGGCGCGCGAGCGCAGCAGGAATGGCAGGGCGGGCAAGGTAGCGCCACATCACGCCGAAGCCGTTCAGCGGATGCCACACGGAGGGGTGGCTGAAGGTGGCGTGGAAGTGCGCGGTGTCGCCCACGGGCGTGAAATCGATGCCGGCGCGTGCGGCCAGCGGGGCGAAGACGGGGTTGCTGATCAGTTCGGCGCGGTGGCCGTGTGCGACAAGATGACGGCCGATGGCGAGGAAGGGGTGGATGTCACCGGCGGTGCCGAGGCTGGCCAGAAGGACCTTCATGGCGTGCTGCCACAGCCGTCGCGGGCATGGCCCGCTCCCACCACTTTCATGGGAGGTTGCCGCATCTG
>CAIXOY010000534.1 GCA_903921135.1 uncultured Gammaproteobacteria bacterium | reverse complement strand
TGCTCTGCCAGCCCGATCCGCCCCCGAACATCCTGCGCCTTGCGCAGCGCTACGGCTGTCGCCCGGGTCTCGCAGAGGCCGCACCGGGACGCGTCGCGGCGATCCTGCGTGAACTCTCTGCCACACTGCACGCGCAACAGGCCCGCGGTGTGCCGTATTTCATCGGCAATGGATTGAGTGCGCTGGATCTCTACTGGGCGAGTTTCGCGAACATGCTGAAGCCGCTGCCGCCGGAGGTGTGCCCCATGCCCGCCTTCATGCGTGTGCCCTACACCGATATCGGGCCGGTGATTGCAGCAGCCCTGGACCCGGTGCTGATCGAACACCGCGACATGATGTTCCGCGAGCACATCGGGCTGCCGCTGGATTTCCTCTCTGATCCGGCGCCCTGAGAAGGGCTTCCCTAGCTGGCAGTCGCCATCTGCCATATCCACCAGGCGACGAGCCCGTTCTGCAGCGCGAAGAGGATGAAACGCAGGTACACCGCGGGCACGCTGGTCGAGGCGGCGTGCACCACGCTCTGTGCCACCCGTGCGTAGAGCAGCATGGCCGCTTGGCCATCCGTGACGCCCGTTTGCCCTGTCGCGATCGCACACAGGAGCACAGCCATGTACAACGGGATGCTCTCGTAGCAGTTGGCGTGAACCCTGGAGAGGCGTTGACCGAAGCCGGGCAGATCAGCGCCGTCGGGCCGGAAACTGTTGGCAGCCTTGCCGAGCACGAGTGTGTGGTAGAGACGCAGGCTGGCCAGCATGAGCAGGCTGAGGATGTACCAGGCGGCGAGTCCGAGGATGGCGAGAGCACTTGCCGATTGCATGCGGGTTCCTCCGGTGGCGTCGTGTGTCAGGGCCAGATCGCAGTGTTCAGCGCGGGCCCGGGGCAGGCAGCAGCCCGGCGCCCGATCCCTAGGGCGAGGCCGGCAAGCAGGGTGTTGCGCAGTTCCCGCGGGTCGATGATCTCGTCATAGGCAAGCGTGTCTCCGGCGCTCCATGCGCCTTCGGCCTGTCGCTCCGCCATCTGCTCCCGTCCCGCCTGATCGTAACCCGCCACGCCTGCGCCCGAGGCAGGCAGGCCGCCCAGCGATATGCCGGGAAACGCCAGCGTCAGCGTTTGCCCGTCGAAGGGATTCATCCCCATCACGGAACTGCCGAAGCCGTAGGCCTTGCGCAGCGTGACGTGGAACTTCGGCACGCGAAGGCGCGACTGCGCCATGTAGAGCCGTGCCGCGGCACGCAGGGTGCCGGCGCGCTCCGCTTTGCTACCCGAGAGCACACCGGGGTTGTCGGCGAGGAAAATCACCGGCAGGTGGAAGGCATCCGCGATCTGCAGGAAGCGGGCGGCCTTGTCCGCGGCATCGCGGTCTATGGCGCCTGCGAGTACGGTCGGCTGGTTCGCGACGACGGCAACACTTTCGCCACCGAGGCGACCAAGCGCCGTAAGGATGGAGCGCCCGAAAAGCGGCTGGATTTCAAGGTGTTCGCCGCCATCCAGCAGTTCGCGTACGACGCTGCGCATGTCGTAGGGGCGCTGAGCATCACGCGGAACCAGGTGGAGCAGGGCGTCCAGCCGACGTTCGTCTCCCTCGCCGTTGTGCGAAGACGGCGGCCATGACCACGCGCTGGACGGCAGCAATGCCAGATAGCGTCGCACAAGCGCGAAGGCCTCGGCTTCATCGGTGACGACGTTGTGTGCCACGCCGCTGGTGCTCACGTGCATTCGGGCTCCGCCCAGGTCCTCTTTGCTCACCGTCTCACCGGTGGCTGCCGCGACCAGCGCCGGGCCCGCGGCGAAGAGTGTGGATTTCTCCAGCATGATCACGAAATCGGAGAGCAGCGCGGTAACGGCGCCGTGCCCGGCGGAAGAACCGGTCACGACGGCCACCGTGGGCACCTGCCCCGAGAGCGCCGCCATCTCCTGCATGTCGTTCGGCGCGTAGGGGTAGCGCTGCAGGGCGTTCGATGCGCGCTCACCGGCACCATCCAGCAGCATGACCAGCGGTGCGCGCTCCTGACGGGCAAGCTGTGCGAGGCGCAGGCGCTTGGCTGCCGTGGCAAAACCGATGGAGCCGCCCTGGACGGTGAAATCCTCGGCCCCGACCAGCACCACACGTCCGTCGATACGCGCGACGCCGCCTACCAATGCATCAGCAGGCGCAGGCGGCAGGCCGGCATGGGGCAGGGCGCCGGCGAGGCTGCCGATCTCCTGGAAAGAACCCGGGTCGCAGAGCGCGGCGATCTGCTCCCTCGCATTCAGTCTGCCGTCCGCACGCAGCCGCGCCAGACGATCCGCGCCGCCCATCCCCCGTGCAGTGCTGCGCCGGTCTCCCAGATCCTCGAGCAGCGGCGCCCAGTCCGGCGGGATCTGCTCCCGGCTCATGCGCCGCCTGCGGCGCGGCGCTGCAGGTAGGCCGCCCGGATGTCTTTCTTCAGGATTTTCTGCATCACGTTGCGTGGCAGGGGTTCGGTAGTGAACTCGATGTACCGCGGCACCTTGAACGCCGCGAGGCGCTCCCCCAGCCAGGCGCGAACGGTTGCTGTATCAAGTCCGGAGCCCGGCGCCGCGCGCACGACAAGCGCCACTTCCTCGCCCATCTGTTCGTCCGGAACGCCGAATGCCACGGTTTCGATGACGTCTGCCCTGTTCATCAGCGTGGACTCGATTTCCAGCGGATACACGTTCTCGCCGCCGCGGATCACCATGTCTTTGGCGCGGTCCGACAGGAACAGGTAGCCGTCTGCGTCGAGATAACCGATGTCGCCCGTGTTGAACCAGCCATCGCGGAATTCCTTGGCGTTGGCGTCGGGACGGTTCCAGTACCCCTGGATCAGCGTGATGCTTCGCAGCCAGATGTGCCCGGGAACGCCGGGCGGCACTTCCTCTCCCTCTTCGTCCAGGAAGCGAAGGTCGATGATCGGCTGCACGAAACCCGAACTGCCCATCCGGTGACTGAAGGCCTGTCCGGTGAAGGAACTCCCCAATGCGTTCGTTTCCGTCATCCCCCAACCGGCGCCCGGGAAGGGGTTCTTCACGCGCTCGAACATGAGTTTCGCGAGTTTGCCCGGCGTTGCCGAGCCACCGGCGCCCAGGCTCATCAGGCTGGAGGTGTCGTAGCGCGCAAAATCCGGCGATTCGAGGAGTTCGAGGAGCATCGACGGAGCTCCCGTGAACATGGTGACGCGCTCGGCGGCGATGTATTCCAGCGCCTGTCCCACGTCCCATTTGTACATCATCACGATACGTCGTCCGGCGCGCAGGGCGAGCATGAAAACGGAGTACAGGCCGCTCACGTGGAACAGCGGGTAGGCGAGCATCACCGTGGGGGCGAAACCGGACTGCATCATGGCGCCGATCGCCTCGGGGTTGGCCATCGCCGCGGCTGTGCCGGAACACTCGAAGCAGGTAACGGCCTGGCAGACGGACTGCTGTGTAGAGGCCGCACCCTTCGGCTTGCCCGTGGTTCCGGAGGTGTAGAGCATCATGGCCAGATCATCGGGCGCCAGAGGGACCTCGGGGGCTGCGGTGCCCGCGTGTGTCGCTACGAAATCGTCGAGAGTCTGCGTGTGTGGCGGCAGTGAGCCACTGGCGGGGCGCGCGACAATAGCCCTCGATCCACGCTCGCCCAGGCGAGGTGCCAGATACTCCAGACGTTGCTGATCACAGAACACCAGCCGCGCACCCGCATCGTCCAGCGCGAATTCCAGCTCTTCCGTGCGCCCCCAACTGTTCAGGGGCACCGCAACCGCGCCCGCACCGGTGATGCCGATGAAGGCGGCCATCCACTCCGGGTAGTTGCGCATCGCGATCGCGACGCGATCGCCTTTGGCAATGCCTGCCCTGTGGAGCAGGGCACTGGATATGGCATCTGCGAGTGCGAAAAGCCGCGTGAAACTCCAGCGTTCTCCCTCGTACACGAGGAATTCCCGCTCTCCGTGGGCGCGGGCCGGAGCGAATAGCTCACGCAGGTTCGCAGGGGCCTTAAGGAAGCCGCGGTACTCACGGCCCTCGCGGGCGATAGAGCAGAGCTCCCAGGGAGCGCCGGGGGCCGTGACCTGGCGGTAGGCGTCGTCGAAACGTTGTTTGATGGGGTCCACGCGGATCTCCGTGCCTGAAGAGGAGTGCAGGCGCGGATTATAGGAGCACGCAACGCCGGTGCGATGCCGGCGTTGCGTGACAGCTCGTCAATGCACGATCAGAGCCGCTTGGTCAGCTGCAGACCATAGGTGCGGGGCGTAGTGATGATGCCTTTCACGGCGCCGCCACTGTTGTCCTGCAGCAGCACCAGCCCGTCGTCGTCCAGCAGGTTGTTGCCGAAGAGCGCAACGCTCCAGCCCGAGGTCTCGTTCACCAGCCCGACGCGTCCGCCGACCAGCGTCAGCGAATCAGCGTAGAAGTAGTTCTCGAGAGAGGTCGAGGACTCGTCCCGGTAGTTGACGGACCCGTACACCTGCAGATCCCAGTCACCCCCGACCGGCGCGTAGTACTCGCCCCAGACAGTGAAGGTGTTCTCCGGTGCACGCTGCATGGAGTCGTCCCCGCTGGGCTGGTCGTCCAGCAGGAAGGTGCAGGGGTTTGCCGCGTTGAAGACTTCGCCTGCCTGCTCGCGGATCTTCTTCTGGTAGCCGCCACAGGTGAGCGGTACCGAGTCGTCGTAGTAGGCGTCAAGGTAGGCATAGGAGGCGCCCAGGGTGACCGACTCGCTTGCTCTCCAGCTGCCATCGAGTTCGAGGCCTTGGGTAATGGCGCCAGCGGCGTTGATGACGGTGGCCGCGCCCTGAGGAGTGATGGTGGAGACCTGGAGTTCGTCGAACTCGGTGCGGAACACCGCTACGTTCAGTTGTGCGGCACCGTCCAGCAGCGTGAACTTGCCACCGAGTTCGAAGGCAAGAGCCTCTTCGCTCTCGAAGCTGTCCGTTGCCCTGCTGTAGGTGTTGATGTTCGAGCTGTTGAAGCCGCCGGCTTTGAAGCCGGAGGCGACCGTCAGGTAGAACATCGCGCTGTCGCTCATGAAGTACTGGAGCTTGGCCGACGGGATGAACTGGTCCTTCGAGATCTCGTCTTCGGCGCGTGGCGTGCCACCGGGCGCCGCGATGACCAGTGGGAGATCTTTTACCTGCAAGCCGCCACCGATCGGCGCGGCGATGGTGCCGCCGTAGATCACGCCGAGCAGGCCCGCCGGCACGTTCAGCGTGGGGTCTGCCGCCTTCGCCGTAGCGGCGATCTGGGCGCCGGTGGGGAAGGCGCCCCAGGGCAAGCCATCGCCATTGACGTAATACGTGCCCTTGGCCATCTTCACTTCATTTGTTTCATCGGTGTAACGCACACCGAGGATCAGTTGCCACTGCTCGTTGAACTCGTAGGTACCCTCGAAGTAGGCCGACCATGTGTCGATGTTCTGCTCGAGGTTGCTGGTCTTCCCGTCCGGCGAGCCGGCGGGCGTGAACAGACGGAAGCTCTCCTGGGTGCCGTTTGCAAAGCCCTTGGCCACTTTGGCCTGGGTGCCAGGGCCAAAGAGCGCGTTCAGGAAGCCGAGCGAGGGCGTGCTGGACAGGTTGTTCACGAAATTCGGCAGAACCGACCCGCCCAGATTGAGCGCTGCGTACTGGCCGTCGCGTGGGAGCGTGCGCATCTCGTAGCGGTCGGCGAACACGCCGGCGATGAAGCGGAACTGCTTGTCACCGGGGGATTCCAGACGGAATTCCTGGCTCGTGTACTCGGTACGCTCGGTGAGGCCGTTGATGGTGAGCGAGTCCACCGGGCTTGCGGTGATGTAATCGCGCGAGCGGGCGTCGTACTCGTTGTAACCGGTGATGGACTTAAGCGAGTAGCCGCTGTCCATGTCCCAGTTGACGTGAAGAGCGAAGACGTCCGAGACGAAGTAGCCACCCAGGCTGTCGGGGATGTTCTGCGCGCCTGAGCCCCCCGCCTGCTGCTTGTCGTCTTTCTTGAGGTCGATGCCCGGGTAGTTGGCCCACACGCCGAAGGGGTCAGCGACCAGCTGGTCGTAGATGCCGTTGTTGCGGTGGTTCATGTGATCGTACTTGCCGAAGACTGTGACCGAGTCACTGGCGTTCCAGGCAAGAGAGGCGCGGAAGGCCTCGGTATCCTGTCCGCCACCGTCCGGTCCTTCGCTGTTTTCAAGGTATGCGCCGCGGTGCGCGGCCATCGCCGCAACCCGCCCGGAGAGCGTCGAGGTGAGCGGCCCGGAGAGGTAGCCTTCGTACTTGTAGGAATCGATGTTGCCGTTTTCCGCGAGGACGCGGCCTTCGAACTCTTCGGTGGGCCGCGCGGTGTGCAT
>CAIXOY010000533.1 GCA_903921135.1 uncultured Gammaproteobacteria bacterium | reverse complement strand
AGGCTTCACCCGCGCAAGAACACCCTGATGCACGGCATCGCCCGCATGGCGGTCGAAATCGTCCTTGCGTGCGTCACGCACGGGAATGCCGGCAGCCACGATGCTCTCGCGCAGGCGCTGCAGGCGCTGGTCACGGCGGCCGGGCGAGAGCAGCACTTCCTCGATGCGCGCGGGCGAGCGCGTGACCATCGCCTCGACGGCGTGGAGCCCGTGAATCCAATCGCCGGCACTCATCGACGGCGTGACCCGCGTCGCTTGTCGCGCCCGCCCTTGCCGGGGCCGCCGCGCGGACCCTTGTCGCCCTTGTTCGCGGGCTGGGGCGTGAGTGCGGTGCGCTTGCCAGGCACCGCGGCACTGCGCACACCACCGGCCTCGACGATCTGCAGATCGACCTTGCGCTCGTCCAGATCCACGCGCATCACTTGCACACGCACGCGATCACCCAGGCGATACACGCGGCGCGTACGCTCGCCAATCAGGCGCTGCCCGGAAGCATCGTAGGTGTAGTAGTCGTTCTGCAGGCTGCTCACGTGCACGAGGCCATCGGCAAACACCTCGCCGATCTCGACGAACAAACCGAAGCCCGCCACGCCGCTGATCACGCCGGGGAATTCCTCGCCCACGCGATCCTGCAGGTATTCGCACTTGAGCCACGCCATCACGTCGCGCACGGCGTCGTCGGCGCGGCGCTCGGCCATGGAACAGTGCTCGCCCAACTCGCCCACGGCACGCAGGTCGTAGGGGTAGTGGTGGGCTCGCGGACGCGGCTTGATGCGCGGATCGCGGCGCACCATGGCACTGCGCTCTTCCGAGCGGATAACGGCGCGGATGGCGCGGTGCACCATCAGGTCCGGATAACGGCGGATGGGCGAGGTGAAGTGCGCATAGCCCTCGTAATTCAGGCCGAAGTGCCCGTTGTTGTCGGGCTGGTAGCGGGCCTGCGAGAGCGAGCGCAGCATCACCGTCTCGATGACATGGCGGTCAGCCCGCTCGGCCACCGAAGCCAGCAGTTGCTGGTAATCACCCGGCTGCGGCGTATCGCCACCGCGCAGCGAGAGCCCGAGTTCGCCAAGGAACTTGCGCACGTTCTTCAGCTTTTCGCCCGAAGGCCCCTCGTGCACGCGGTAAAGCCCGGGGATCTTGTGGCGCGCGAGGAAACGCGCCGCCGCCACGTTGGCGCTCAGCATGCATTCCTCGATCAGCTTGTGCGCCTCGTTGCGCTCCACCGGCACCACTTCCTCGATCTTGCGGTCGAGCCCGAAAACGATGCGTGTCTCGCTGCTCTCGAAATCGATGGCGCCGCGTGCCTCGCGGGCCTTGCGGAGCACGGAGTAGAGCGCGTGCAGTTCCTTGATGTGCGGCACCAAGGCAGGCTCGATGCCCACGTCATCGCCAGCGAGCGTGGCCGCAACGCGGGTGTAGGTAAGGCGCGCGGCGGAGCGGATGACGGCCTCGTAGAACTCGAATTTCCCGAGCTCCCCCGTGCGCGAAAGCTCCATCTCGCAGACCAGCGCGAGCCGGTCGACCTGCGGCTTGAGCGAGCACAGTCCGTTGGAAAGCTGCTCCGGCAACATGGGAACCACGCGACCGGGGAAATACACCGAGGTACCGCGGGTGCGGGCTTCCTGATCGAGCGCCGTGCCCGGCTTCACGTAGTGCGAGACATCCGCGATCGCCACCAGCAGGCGCCAGCCGTTGCGCGCGCGGCGCTCGCAGAACACAGCGTCATCGAAGTCCTTCGCGTCCTCGCCGTCGATGGTGACGAAGGGCGTTTCGCGCAGATCGAAGCGGCGGGCCTTGTCAGCGGTGCGCGGCTCGCTCGCGAAGGCCGATGCCTCTTCCTCGACCGCCTCGGGCCAGGACCACGGAATGCCGTGCATGCGCAGCGACACTTCGATCTCCATGCCCGGCGCCATGTGCTCGCCCAGCACCTCGACCACACGGCCGGTGGGCGGCGCCTGCAACGAAGGTGGCGTGAGGATCTCTACAGTGACGTACTGGCCTTCGGCGGCGTCCATGCAGTCTGCATCGGCCACCATGACTTCATGCTGGATGCGCGGGTTCTCCGCAAGCACGAAGCTCAGGCCTCGCCCGCGCCGGATGCGCCCGACCATGCGCGGCGTGTTGCGCTTGAGCACCTCGACGATGGTGGCCTCGGGGCGGCCGCGCTGATCGGTGCCCACGATCTGCCCGAGTACCTCGTCGCCGTGGAAGACCTGCCGCATCTGGCGGCCGTGGAGGTAGAGATCGTCTCCGCCTTCTGCGGGAACGAGAAAGCCATAGCCGTCGCGCGTGGCCTGGACGGTACCGCGCACCAGCGAAAGCCGCTCCACCGAGCACCAGGCGCCGCGGCGGTTCAGCATGATCTGCCCGTCGCGCTCCATCGCGCGCAGGCGCCGGCGCAGGGCCTCGCGGCGATCGTCGGCCTCGAGCCCGAGGCGCGCGGCGAGTTCTTCCAGCGTGAGCGGGACACCGGCCTTGCCGAGCGTCATCAGGATGAATTCGCGGCTGGCGATAGGGTTTTCGTATCGGCTGGCCTCGTCGGCCTGACGCGGATCGCGCTCGTGTTGTGCTGCGGGTGGCTTGCGGGTGGGTGCCAAAGGACTCTCCGGAGGGACGGGCAGGACGCGGGCCCGGAGGGCTGCGCCATGAAAAGCGGGTTTCAGGCCATTATAGACACAGGGATTGACAGTGCGTGCGGGCGCTCAGTACATTGCTCCGCCTCGCTTTTGGGGTTCGCCCCGACCCACCGTGCCCAGGTGGCGGAACTGGTAGACGCGCTAGTTTCAGGTACTAGTTGTAGAAATGCAGTGGAGGTTCAAGTCCTCTCCTGGGCACCACTCTCTCCTCTTCTGTTGCTGACAGTCGT
>CAIXOY010000532.1 GCA_903921135.1 uncultured Gammaproteobacteria bacterium | reverse complement strand
GGTTTGAGGCGTTGCCCTACCGCATCCGTGTCGCGGCCCGGGCGATCACGGAGGTGCCGCGGGATGCGGTAGGTTTCGAGGGCGCGGTGCTGCCATCGGGCGTGCGCCTCGTCCTTGTGGTTGTAGCTGATGAACGCGCTGTATCCCAACGTTCAGCCCACCAGCCTGTAGAGCGTCATCGTGCCCGCGTCTTTCGCCAGCAGACGCTCGCCCAGGCACTCGAAAGCGAAGTCCCCGATTCCCTCGGCCGCCGCCAGTGCGGCGAACGCCTGACTACAGTAGATCTCTCCGGGTTCCGTCACGGGCTCGATCCGTGCCGCGAGGCTGATGTTCGTGCCGACGAAAGTGTCCTTGGGAAGCACGGGATCGGGTATCCGGTAAACGGGGCCCGCGTGCAGCGCGATCCGCAGCGACAGCGACTCGCCCGCGCCCTCGATCATCCAGTCTCCGGATGCGGTCAGGTGACGCATGGCCACGGCGAAACGGCAGGCCTTCAGCATCGAGTCGAAGACGCAGAACAGCCCGTCCCCCCAGGTGTTGAAGTCGAGCGGGCCATAGCCGCCGTGACGTGCCGTCTGGATGATGCCCGCCAGCGGGTGCAGGTAGCCGGTCACAAATTCCGGCAGTGCGGTCTCGTCGAGCTTGCTGAAGCTCACCACGTCCGCGAACAGCACGGCACAGATCTGCTGTGGCGGTTCGCGATCGAGAGTGGCCCGTCGGGGCGCGGCACCGATGCCGGGCGGCGGGCTGGCGGTGAGCAGGATCTCCTCGACGCTCCGGGGGCGGAGTTGGGGCAGGTATTCGATCGGGATGCCCAGCGAGTCTGCCAGCTTCACGAGGCTGCGCGTTCCTCCGGGTGCATCGCCCGACCATCCGTCCCACAAGGTCAGCAGGCGCAGCGGCAGGCTTTCGTCACGAGAGTGCATGAGTCCCATGCCGAGGAACACGCGGTTGCAGCAGTCGCTGGCGGAGGAGTTGTCCCGCGGCCGCTTGTCGCCCAGCACCAGCACGCTGCTGACGCGTGGCCTCATCGCGGCGTAGCGCTCTCTCCAGCCTCCTCCCGGGGGCTGGCGGAAGTGCTGCACCGGATCCGCGCCTGCAGGCACCTCGATGCAGTCCTCGATGAACTGCTCCTCCGCATAGGGCAGCACCAGATGCACGTCGGCGCCCCGCGCGAGCATCTGTTCGATGAACAGGATATCGGCACCGCAGGCCGCGGAGCTGTATCCGACGCGGGCATCCAGCCGCTCGAGCGCGGCTGCGATCGCGGCGCGGCATTCCGGCTCCTTTTCGGGCGGGAAACGGGGCGAGTACGCAGGCGGAACGCGGCCCGCCTTGTCCATCATGTGCCCGGTGAAAACGACGATGCTGGCCATGCTGTTGCTTCGCCCTCTGCCGACGATGGGGATGTCCTGCCACGAGAGTGCCGGCGCCGGTGTTGTAGACGATGCGGTGGGTGGAGTCCACCCCGCCGGAGGGGCCAGGCCCGGGCGGGCAAGGTGAACGCCGGTGGACGCCAATGATGCCGCGCGGTAATTGTCTGCCCCGCGCGCACGCTCTATGGTGCGGCTTTGCACGCCCGCACCTTCACAGGAGGCCCCATGATCACTCTGACCGTCAACGGTGTCCGTCGCAGCTTCGACGGCGACCCGACCATGCCGCTTCTCTGGTACCTGCGCGACGAACTCGCGCTCACCGGCACCAAATACGGCTGCGGCATCGCGCAGTGCGGGGCCTGCACGGTGCACCTTGGCGGGGAGCCTGCGCGTGCCTGCCAGTTGCCCTTGTCGGCGCTCGAGGGCGCGGATGTCGTCACCATCGAGGGCTTGCATCCGCAGGGTGAACACCCGCTGCAACTCGCGTGGCGCGAGATCGACGTGCCGCAGTGCGGTTTCTGTCAGCCGGGTCAGATCATGCAGGCAGCCGGGCTGCTGAAGCGCACGCCGAAGCCCGGTGACCAGGATATCGACGCCGCCATGAACGGCCATATCTGCCGTTGCGGCACCTACCCGCGCATTCGGGCTGCCATCAAAGCTGCGGCAGGAGAACAGGCATGAGCACCAACGACTTTCTCCCGTGGGCGCGTCGCGCCGCTGCCCGTCGTGCTGCCGGATCTTCCCGTGAACTCCCGCGCCGGGCGTTTCTCAAGCTCGCGGGCATCGGTGGCCTGGTGATTGCCGTGGGGCCGGGCGGTGCGCGACGCATCGAGGCGGCAGAGAGCGCGCCAGCGTGGGCGCCGCATGTCTACGTGGGCCTGTCGACCGACGGCACGGTCACGATCACCTGCCACCGCTCGGAGATGGGGCAGGGCATCCGCACCACGATGCCGATGATCATTGCCGACGAGATGGAAGCGGACTGGTCGCGCTGCCGCGTCGAGCAGGCGGTGGGCGACAAGAAGTACGGCTCCCAGAACACCGATGGCTCCACCAGCATCCGGGATTTCCTGCCCGCCTATCGGGAGGCGGGCGCCACGGTGCGCGCGCTGCTCGAGGACGCTGCGGCTGCCCGCTGGAAGGTGGATGCGAGCGAGGTCTTCGCCCGCCAGCACGAGGTCGTGCATCGCCCGAGTGGCCGCACGCTTGCCTTTGGTGATCTGGTGGCCACGGCGCGCACGCTGCCCATGCCGAAGCCCTCGCGCCTGCGCATCAAGGAGCCTGCCGAGCGGCGCTGGCAGGGCAAGCGGATGCCCTCTATCGATCTGGTGCCTGTCACCACCGGTGCTGCGACCTTCGGTGCGGATGTGCGCCTGCCCGGCATGAAGATCGCCGTGATCGCCCGGCCGCCGGTCTGGGGCGCCACGCTGGTGAGTGTGGACGACAGCGCCGCGCTCACCGTGCCTGGCGTGGAGCGCGTCCTGCGCATTGCGCCGGCGCCCTTGCCGGGCGCCTACCTGCCGCTCGGTGGCGTGGCGGTGATCGCGCGCAACACCTGGGCGGCACTGCGCGGGCGCGATGCCCTGAAGATCACCTGGGATGCGGGCGCCAACGGCGCGCATGAATCCGCCACCTACCGCACGAGCCTCGAGAAAAGCATCCGCGTGCCAGGCGCGGCGGGTCGTGTCCACGGTGATGCCGCGAAAGCGCTGGCTTCGGCAAAGCAAACGCATGTTGCCGAGTATCACGTGCCCTACCTCTCGCACGCGCAGATGGAGCCGCTGGTGGCGCTTGCCCGGATGGCCGAGGGCAAGATGGAGATCTGGGCGCCGACGCAGTCACCCTACGACGCACGCGCCACGGTGGCGGAATACCTCGGCATCGATGAGGCGAATGTCACGGTGAACGTCACGCTGCTCGGTGGTGGCTTCGGACGCAAATCGAAGCCCGACTTCCTCTGCGAGGCCGCGTTTCTCGCCAAAGAGACCGGTGCACCCGTGCGCGTGCAGTGGAGCCGCGAGGACGATATGCGCAACTCCTACTACCACTCGGTAGCGGCGCACCGTCTGGAAGCCGCGCTGGGCGAGGGTGGCAAGGTGAGCGCATGGCTGCACCGCTCGGCCTATCCCTCGATCAGCGCGACCTTCGCCAAAGACGCGCTGCCCACACCCGACGAGCTCAGCAACGGCGCGAGCGATGTCCCGTGGGATGTACCCGACATGAGCGTGGAGGTATGCCCCGCGCCCGCACACGCGCGCATCGGCTGGTACCGCAGCGTGAACGCGATCCACCACGGCTTCGCGATCGGCTCCTTCGTCGACGAACTCGCGCACGCCGCGCGGATGGACCCCGCGGATTTCCTGCTGCAGCTGATAGGCCCGGACCGCACGGTGGATCTGTACAAGAACGGCCTGGTCGGTGCATCCGAGACGTACTACGGCGCACCCTGGGCAGAGCACCCGCTCGAGACGGCGCGCGTGCGCGCGGTCGTCGGGTCGGTGCGCCGGCGCAGCGGCTGGGGCAAACCCTTGCCGCGCGGGCGCGGGCGTGGCATCGCGGTGCACCGCAGTTTCCTTGCCTATGTGGCGGTGGTGGCCGAAGTGGAGGTGCTGGCCGACGGCACGGTGCTGCTGCCGCGCGCCACCGTGGCAGTCGATACCGGTTTCGTGGTCAACCCGGACCGCGCCGCCTCGCAGATGGAAGGCGCGGTGGTGATGGCGATGAGCAACACGCTCCACAGCGCGATCACCTTTGCGGACGGCCGCGTACAGCAATCGAACTACAGCGACTACGAGGTGGCGCGCATGCGTGCCGCACCGCACGCCGTCGACGTGGAGATCCTCCAGAGCGAAGGCAAATCCGGTGGCATCGGCGAGCCGGGCGTGCCGCCCGCCGGTGCGGCTATCGCCAACGCGATTTTTGCTGCCACCGGCGTGCGTGTGCGCGAACTGCCCGTCGGCAAGCAACTCGCGGGGTGGCAAAGCCGCACCACCTGACAAAAAAAATGGGGTCAGACCCCATTTTCCTCGTCGGGCTTGTGTCCCGTCGTGCCCCCGGCCGATGGCCTCAGATCCGCCGTGCCACCACCACCGCTGCGGCAGAACCCGCACCTACCAGCGCACACCAGGCGCGCAGCAGAAACGAGGAATTCGGCCCCGCTAGCGCGGCGGATTCGTCGCGGTGGTGACGCTCGTCGGTCTGGCAGCGCAGGAGCATCGGCAGCAATCCGTCCGGCCCGCCGTGACGCTCGAGGTGCTCGATCTGCTGCTGGTAGTGCGTGTCGACGAAGGTCTCTACTGCAGCGATCGTCCCGTACACCGCTTTGCTGCCGAACAGCGCGGGCAGCGCGCCGGTCAACCAGCCTGCGAGCCTCCACGGCCCTAGCAGAAAGCTGCGGCGCGCAGCGGGTAGCCATGCCTCGACCAGCCGGAGGTGTTCTTCTTCGGTACTCCGGTGCCGCCGCGCGAAGGCAAGCAGTGCTTCGTCTTTTCGCCATGACGCGACCGTGGTGATGCCGCGGTAAATCCACACGGCGCCCGTTTCACCCGCGTGATCGGAGCGAAGTTCGCGCTCGAGATGCAGGGAGAGTTGCGGCGCGCGTGCATCGTCGCCCCGAGCGGCCTCCCAGTGACGAACCGCGCCCTGCATGTACGGCCGCAGGTGCAGGAAGCCGCGGTAGGCAAACTCGAATACGGTGAGCATCCCCGGCAATTGCGCGAATCGCGCCAGCCATCGCCAGCCAGGCAGCCGCTCCCACATCGCCACGAAGGCGGCCGCGCCGTCCAGACGCGAGCCGTCGCTGCGCTCCACATGGAAGCGGGCGAGGAGTGCTTCGCGTTCCACAGCGGAGCGCGTTTTGCCTGCCTCGTTGCTGACGTCGACGAAGCAGAGTGCGTTGTCACCACGCCGGTCCGCGAGCCCTTTGACATGGCTGATCTCTCGGCGGCAGAGCGGGCAGGCGCCGTCGTAGAGCACGGTCAGCGTGTCGGGTGGTGCGGATGTGTTCACAGCAAGTCCTCGGCGTTCTTCAGACCGCGCGTCGCGCGCGACCACCACTGGGAAAAACTCGTGCAGCGGCGATCCACGAGCGGGAAGAGGGCGGGTGCGGTATCGAGTTCGGCTACGGGGCCCAACCACTGCGTTATGTGCGGGTCGTCGATGCTGCGCACGGTTGCTGCGCCTGACAGCAGCGCCGGGAGATGCGCGGCATCGACCCACCAGCGCTCTGGCGTGAGTTCTGCCATCGCGGCATCGACCCAGCGCCAGCGTGCCTCTGGCCACGGCCATTGCGCGTGGTGCTCGCGGAGGTAGATGCCGATGACCACAGCGTCTGGCGGCAGGTTTGCAGGTGGTGCGCGCAGGGCCCAGGGGTGTAGCAGCCATACGGTTCGCCCCTGCAGGTCGGGAGCTGCGAGATCCGGTGCGGCAAGCCCGAGATCTTCAGGTGGGTGGGTTAGCAGCGGGGGCTCGGCTGCTTGGGTGGTTTCTGCGGGGCTG
>CAIXOY010000531.1 GCA_903921135.1 uncultured Gammaproteobacteria bacterium | reverse complement strand
GCCGCAGCGCGCGCAGGTTTCGACGTCGATGCCAAAGACTCGCTTCAGTCGCCGCGCCCACGTCATCGCCGCGTGCCGCTCGATCGCGGACTTCTCGGGCGGCGCACTTCCCTTGCCCTTCCTCCGGCCCCTGCCCGCCGGCGTCACCTCCGCACGCCAGCGGTGATTCGGCGCCAGCACACCGTGATAGCGGGTGAGGTTCACACGTGGGCGCGGCACCAGCGCGGCAAGGCGGGCGATGAAATCCGGAGGTTCGAAAACGACGTGCGTCGTCCCGTCCCGGTACGGCGTCTTCAGCAGGTACACCACCTTCCCCTGCGCGTTCACCGTGAGCCGCTTCTCGGCCACCGCAGGTCTTGCGATGTAACGGTACAGCCGCTCGCGCACGTCGCGCTGGTGCGCCTCGCAGCTCACGCCGGCGTGCAGGGAGAAGCCGTTCGCCTTCGCCACCCGCTCGTTGCGCGGCTCCTCGCCCGCCAGCGCCGTGATGGTGCGCAGCACCAGCGCCTTGCGCCCGGCCTGCGGCCCCACCGCGATGCGGTAGGTCACCGAGCTGCCGAGGAGCTGGCGCATCGCGTCCGTGTCCTCGACGGGTGGCAGGTCCAGCCACGCCGATTCGGCATCCCGCCGCAACAGCCCCATCCGCTCCAGCGCCCGTCCGACCCGCTCGGCGATCTGCTGCACCAGGTGTTCGAGCTCTTCGCGCTCCGGTGCCTTCACCCGGGCGAAGCGCAGACCGCCGTCGGGGCGCTGTGCGTACACGCCGTCCAGACAGAGCATGTGCAGGTGGATGTTGAGGTTGAGCGCGCTGCCGAAGCGCTGCACCAGCGTCACCGCGCCGGTGGCCGCCTCCTTGCACCTGAACCCGGCCTTGTGCGCGAGGTGCGTGGCGAGCAGGCGGTAGATCACCGTGAGCGCCCTGGCGAGCGCATCGGGGCGGGACGCGAACAGGAAACGCAGCGCGAAGGGAAAGCTGATCACCCACTGGCGCAGGGGCAGTGCAGGCAGCACCTCGTCGCCAAGGAGCGCAGCCGTCTCGGCCATGCGTCGGGCGCCGAAAGGTGCCGCGCTCGCCTGACCGGGGAGGACTCGCCCGATTGAGCAGCTGCGGAACTCCGCCGTTGAGCGAGCCTTTCCCCTGATCGGACCTCAACGAGCAGACCTGTGCGCGCTGCGGCGGACCCGTCAAGGTCATCGCGTGCATCGAAGACCAAGGGGTCATCGACAAAGTACTGGATCATCTGCGAGACAATGAACAGAAAGCCCCGCTTCACCACTGCTGGTACCGCCACCGAGAGCTCCACCGCCACGCCCTGGCCGGGCGCAAATGGAAACCGCGCCGGCATAACGACAACAATCATTCGCAAGGACGCCGCTAATGAGAAAACATTGGCATGTGGGCGGCTGTGTCCGGACAGCACGAAAAGACATGACTTTCGGAAAAAGGCCTTCTTGTAATCCCTATCCTCGTGAGTCGGTGCGTCTCTCCGAGCAGCTTCGATTAGCTGCACCGAGGTGTCGGGGGGACATCTCGCCGATTCAGAACATCGAATCCTGCTTCTTCCGCCAGAAGTGAAAAAGCATGGTGTGGATAGGAAACGGATTCAGGGTTGCGGAAGCTCTCCGTGAACCTGCTTGCCATCCAGCCACACGGACACGGGGCGCACCTTGTGGATGTCGTAGCGATCGCTCTCGAACAGGTTGCGATCGAGCACGACGAGATCTGCTCGCTTGCCCACTTCGATCGAACCCAGCTGATCCGCCCGGCGCAGCTGGAACGCGGCGTTTCGCGTGTAGCCGTCGACCAGTGAGTCCAGGCGAAGGCGTTCGCTACGCGGTGGTGCCAGGGTCGCCTGGGCTCCGCCTTCGATTTCCTGCTTGTTGTGTCCGATCTGCATTCCCAGATAAGGGTTGGCGCGGTCGGAAGTCCACTCGGTTGCAGTCGTGATGTCGCTCGAGAAGGTGACCACCGCGCCATCACTGATCAGAGGCTGAGCGCGCATCTGTGATTTCGCCTCGTCGCCAATCGCGAATTTCATCACCTCGGCATCATCGCCACCATGCCAGTGTGGCGTGAAGGAAGCGATCACACCGAGATCCTTGAAGCGGTTGAAGTCCGAATCGTCCACTGTCTGGAGATGGCACAGCGTCACGCGTGTCCGGAGCGGCTCCGACAGGGACTCGCGCGCCTCTTCCACCGCATTCAGCATCGTCTTGACCGCTTGATTTCCGATCGTGTGCACGTGCACGTCGAGATCTTCGGCGTTCAGATCGAGAATCAACTGGCGCAGCTGCGCCTGGCTCAGCAACGAGCGGCCGCTATTGCCGGGGGTGTCCAGGTAGTCTTTGGACATGTCGGCCGTGCGCGTCTCGATGACACCGTCGAGAAACACTTTCAAAGTGTCGACCCGCACCCGGTCGCTGCCGTAGGCCTTTTGCATCCGCTTCAGCGTTGCGACGGCATGGGGCAGGTCATCGGGCAAGAAGAGCGTGTAGGTGCCGTGATACCGCAGGGGCAGCGCGCCTTCCCGGTCCCAACGGGAGATCACGGCAAGAACTTCCTCGTCCCAACCGAAACTCCCCGCATCCCAGACGGTGGTGACACCCTGGTCTCTCAGATACTCGAGGAAGCTCATCAGAGCCTGCTCGACCGCGGGTGTCATTCCCTGGAAGTTCTTCACGAAGACCGACGCTGCCGATTCGGTAATCCAGCCGGTCGCTTCGCCGTCTTTGTCTCGCTGGTAGAAGGCGAGACCGGGGATCACGTCCGGAGTGTTGCGCCCAACACCAGCCATCTCCAATGCCCGGGTATTGGCCCAGACGCTGTGTCCCCACCAATCGTACAAGACGACGGGTCGCGACGACTCGATGCGGTCGAGGTCGCGCTTGTGCGGGCCCTGCTCGCCGAAGAGTTCGTTGCGCCAGGATCCACCCATCAAGACTGGACGATCGGGGTGGCTCGCGACCCCCTTCGCGATCGCCTGCATCAGCTCGGGTTTCGTTTCCGCATCGTCGATCGATAAGTCGTCGGCCGATAAGGCGACCAGACCCGGATGGGTGTGCGCATCGATCAGCCCGGGTAGAACGAGCCTCCCTCCCAATCGGTATTGCGTGGTTCCGGGTCCGACGAACTTGGCAACTTCGGCCTCGTCGCCTCCGTCAAGGAGGCGATCT
>CAIXOY010000530.1 GCA_903921135.1 uncultured Gammaproteobacteria bacterium | reverse complement strand
GGAGCGCCAGAGCGCGTGAGCGCCGCAGCGCGTGCCAGCATCGGGCATCTGCGCCTGCCGCTGCAGGAAGGCGTAGCTGCGCTCGCGCTCGATGTGCCGGAACAGGCTATCGATGGGCTCCTCCAGTATCTGGACCTGCTCCTCACCTGGAACAGTGCCTACAACCTGAGCGGTGTCACCGATCCGCGCGAGATGCTCCATCGCCACCTTCTGGACAGCCTGAGCATCCTTCCTGCTGTCAGCGGAAAGCGTGTGTTGGATATCGGCACCGGCGCGGGGCTACCGGGCGTGCCGCTGGCGCTGTGCCTTCCGGGAACCGAGTTCCATCTCTTGGACAGCAATGGCAAGAAGATGCGTTTTCTCTTCCAGGTGAAAGCACAACTGCGCCTTGCAAATGTGGTCCTGCGCCACCGGCGTGCCGAAGACTGCGATCCCGAACCACCCTTCGATACCGTGCTCTCGCGCGCTGTCGCATCGCTCGGTGAACTGGTGCGCTTGGGCGGACCATTGCTTGCACCCGGCGGGCAACTGCTCGCGATGAAAAGTGCCCCCGCCGCAGAGGAACTCGCCGAGGTGAAGCCGCCCTATACTGTGCGCGCCATCAGCGGGCTCGACGTTCCCGGCGCCACCACGCCCAGACACCTCGTGTGCATCGCTCGCCTCCCCGGACAGGACGGGAACACCGCGTGACCATCATCTCGATCACCAACCAGAAAGGCGGGGTCGGCAAGACCACCACCACCGTGAACATCGCAGCCTCGCTCGCGGCAAACCGCCAGCGCGTGATGCTGGTCGACCTCGATCCGCAGGGCAACGCTACGATGGGCTGCGGTGTCGACAAGCACGCAGTCGATGCCTCCATCTACGACGTCCTGATGCACAACGCGCGCGTCGAGGACGTGCGGCAGAAAGCCGGTGAAGCCGGTTTCGACGTGATCCCGGCCAATGCCGATCTCACTGCCGCCGAGGTCGAGCTGGTGACAGCCACGTCCAAGGAAAGCCGGCTGCGTTACGCACTCGCCCGCGTGAAGCACGAATACGATTACATCCTCATCGATTGCCCGCCGTCGCTGAACATGCTCACCGTGAATGCGCTGGTGGCCTCCGACAGCGTGCTGATTCCGGTGCAGTGCGAGTATTACGCGCTGGAGGGCCTGTCCTCGCTGCTGAACACGGTGGCGCGGGTGCAGAAGGTCATGAACCCCGCACTCGAGATTGAAGGGCTGATCCGGACCATGTACGACGCGCGGAACAGCCTCACGAACGAGGTCTCCATGCAGTTGATCGGACACTTTGGTGCGCGTGTGTATTCCACGCTGATCCCGCGCAACGTGCGCCTGGCCGAGGCGCCCTCGCACGGCAAGCCCGCGCTCCTCTACGACGCCGGTTCGCGGGGCGCCATCGCTTATCTGGCCGCTGCCTCCGAAATGCTCCGCAGGCACGGCCGCAGTCCCGTCGCGCCCATTCCGGCTCCCTCGAGCACGGCCGCTGACTGAGCCCCCGAACGCCTTTCCGGAGAACGCCAATGTCGATCAAGAAGCGCGGCCTCGGACGCGGCCTCGATGCCCTGATAGGTGCTGCGGGCCTGGGGCGTTCCGACGAAAACGCCGCTTCCGCCACGTCCGCTACCACAGCGGATTCGAGCACGCTGCCGGTCGATCTGCTACAGCGCGGTCGTTACCAGCCGCGCCGTGATTTCAACAACGAAGCGCTGGAGGAACTCGCCAACTCCATCCGCGCCCAAGGCCTGATCCAGCCTGTGGTGGTGCGTCCGGTGCCTGGTGGCCGTTACGAGATCATCGCCGGCGAGCGCCGCTGGCGCGCCGCGCAGATGGCCGGCCTTCAGGACATTCCCGCCATCGTCAGGGATGTTCCCGACGAAGCCGCCATCGCGATGGCCCTGATCGAAAACATCCAGCGGGCAGATCTGAACGCGATCGAGGAAGCCGCCGCCCTGCAGCGGCTGCAGCAGGAATTCGGTCTCACGCACGAGGGCATCGCAGAGGCGGTGGGCAAGTCCCGCACCACAGTCACCAACATCATGCGTCTGCTCAGCCTGCCGGCCGATGTGCGCCAGCATCTCGAGCGCAAGGCACTCGAGATGGGCCACGGCCGCGCCTTGCTCGGCCTCCCCTCCGAGCAGCAGTCGGAGGTGGCCCGCGAGGTGGTGGCCAAGGGCCTGTCGGTCCGCGAGACCGAGGCACTGGTGCGTCGTCTGCTGGGCGCCAAGCCCAAGAAAACCCCGACTCCCGATCAGGGAGCGGATGTCAGGCAGCTAGAACGTGAACTCTCCGAGACCACAGGTGCTGCCGTTTCCATCGAACACAAGCGCGGCGGCAAGGGCCGTCTTGTCATCGACTATGCGAGCCTCGAGCAGCTTGACGGACTGTTAACCTATTTCCGTCGCTGAATCAGCCAGTTGCCGGGTTGCCGCCGCCACAAAGTGCCCCCTATAATCCCGGCCCGTCTTCGGGCGGTGGCGTTACAGCCGCACACGTGCCCGACATAACAGGATGAATGCAACCGCCGGCAAGAATGGCCTGCAGCGCCCGCCCCTTGGCAAGGTGCTTGCGGCCGAAGGCGTTCTGCTCTTGCTTGCGGTCACTGTCGCCTGGTGCCTCGACACCGCCACTGCTTGGTCCATCCTCCTCGGAGGGTTGATCTTCCTGCTTCCGCAGGCTTGGTTTTCTTGGCGCGCGTTCCGCGTCAGGGGTGCTGTTGCGGCCCGTGAGGTGGCGCAGGGCTTCTACCGGGCCGAGGCCGGTAAGTTCCTGCTGGCGACAACAGGCTTTGCGCTGGCGTTTACGGCAGCAGGTCCGGTTGATGCGCCTTGGCTATTTGGTGCGTATGTGCTGATGCTTTTGCTGAACAGCGTGCTGCTTGCCCGGTCGGGCGCAGTCTGAGAACGTCGAACAAGGGGAGGCTGGATGTCCGCCGAAGCCCAGACCAGTCAGGGGTACATCAAGCACCACCTGACCAACATGACCTACGGCAAGCTGCCGGCGGGCAGCTATTGCGATGGCGAGGCCGTTCTGGCCCAGGACGGCTGGACGCTCGCGCACTGCGACGAGCAGATCGATGCCATGGGTTTCGAGGCGGTCCACCTGGACAGCATGGGCTGGGCCATTTCGCTGGGGCTTCTTTTCAGCTTTCTCTTCAGCCGCATGGCGCGCAAAGCGGCCGCCAACCCTGGCGCACCCACCGGCTGGCAGAATCTGGTCGAAATGATTGTCGAGTTCATCGACAGTACCGTGAACGATATTTTCCATCACAGGAACAAGATGATCGCGCCCATGGCGCTCACCATCTTCACCTGGATCTTCCTGATGAATCTGATGGATCTCTTCCCGGTCGACTGGCTGCCGCACGCGGCCGCCACGATCAGCGGCAACGAGCACCTGTACCTGAAGGTGGTTCCCACCACTGATCCCAACGTCACGCTGGGCATGTCATTCACCGTCTTCGGTCTGATGATCTTTTTCTCAATGCGCGAGAAGGGCGTCCTCGGCTTCGTAAAGGAACTGACGCTCCATCCGTTCCATTCCTCCAATCCCCTGGTGATGGTCGTCCTCATCCCGATCAACCTGTTCCTCGAGGCCGTGGCGCTGATCGCCAAGCCCATTTCGCTGGGTCTGCGACTCTTCGGGAACATGTATGCCGGCGAAGTGATCTTCATCCTGATCGCCATCATGTTCGGTTCGGGGCTCGTCATGGGCGTATTCGCCGGCGTGTTGCAGTGGGCGTGGGCGGTGTTCCACATCCTCGTGATCTCGCTGCAGGCCTTCGTGTTCACCGTGCTCACCGTCGTCTATATGGCGATGGCCCACGATGTACAGGAAGAACACTGAACCTTTTGTTTTGTCTTGCTCACTCAGTCCATCTCTAATCGGGAGAATGCAATGGAAGTCGCTGAAAGTCTGAAATTCATCGCCGCCGCCATCATGATCGGCTTCGGCTCCATAGGCACCGCGCTAGGCTTCGGCATCCTCGGCGGCAAACTGCTCGAAAGCTCGGCACGCCAGCCCGAGATTGCGCCGATGCTGCAGGCCAAGATGTTCCTGATTGCCGGTCTGCTGGATGCCGTGCCGATGAGCGGCGTCGGTATCGCCATGTACCTGATCTTCGCGGCCTGATACCGAGTCGCGAATCCCGGCCATGCGCGCCTCTTGCGGGTGCGCGGGCCGGTCGAGCCCATCGACCGCAGGAGTGATGGCATGAACATCAATATGACGCTCATCGGCCAGTCGATCACCTTTCTGGTGTTCGTCTGGTTCTGCATGCAGTTCGTCTGGCCCGTGATCCGCAAGGCCATGGATGAGCGCACACAGCGCATCACCGATGGTTTGTCGGCTGCCGAACGCGCCCAGAAAGACCTCACGCTGGCCCAGGACAAGGCCGCGCAGCAGCTGCGCGATGCCAAGACCGAAGCCGCCGGGATTGTCGAGCAGGCCAACCGCCGCGCGGCACAAATCGTCGACGAAGCCAAGACCAAGGCGCGCGAAGAAGCAGACCGCATCAAGCTGGCTGCACAGGCCGAAGTCGAACAGGAGATGAACCGCGCCCGCGAGCAATTGCGCGCGCAGGTCGGCGCACTGGCGGTTGCCGGTGCCTCCCGTATCCTCGGCAAGGTTGTCGACGCCGGTGCCCACCGCGAGCTGGTCGACCAGCTCGCCGCGGAACTCTGAGGCCAGCCCCCATGGCAGAACTGACCACTCTGGCCCGACCCTACGCGCGGGCTGCCTTCGAGCACGCGCTCGCCGGCAGCGCGCTCGGGGCCTGGGCCGATGCCCTGGCCACGGCCGCCGCGGTGGTGAGTGACGATCGCGCAGC
>CAIXOY010000529.1 GCA_903921135.1 uncultured Gammaproteobacteria bacterium | reverse complement strand
TGGGCTTCGTGGCAGCCACCGAAGAGCAGGTCTGCCGTCACCTGCGCGATCACCTCGAGCGGCTGCCGGAAGAAGACGCCCGCAGCCGCGCGATCCTGCAGCAGATGATCGAGGACGAGGAGCGACATGGCCGCCAGGCGCTCGAGGCCGGCGGCACCGAACTGCCGCCGCAGGTGAAGGAAGTAATGCGCCTGATGTCGCGGCTGATGACAGAGAGCACCTACCGCATCTGAGCCTCAGACGATTTCGAAGCCGTGGGTGACCTCCACCCCCGCGCCCCGCAACATGATCGAGGCCGAGCAGTACTTTTCTGCCGAGAGCTTCACCGCCCGCTCCACCTGCTGCACGTTCAGATCCGTACCCGAGACCTTGAACTGCAGGTGGATCTTGGTGAAGACCGCGGGGATGGCGTCGGCGCGCTCGGCATTCAACTCGACTCGGCAGTCCGTGACCTTCTGGCGTGCCTTCTCGAGGATGCTCACCACATCGAAGGCCGAGCAACCACCCACGCCGATCAGCAGCATCTCCATGGGCCTGATGCCGATGTTGCGGCCGCCCGCGTCAGGCGCACCGTCCATCACCACCGCGTGGCCGCTGCCCGACTCACCCACGAATGCCCGCCCGTCCAGCCAGCTCACTGTCGCCTGCATGTGTACTCCGCCCATTGGTCCCGGAAATTGCGTGCCGAGCTTAACAATTCGACCCGCAGCCGGGGCGATTCCGTGACCGGCTGCACGCACGCAGTGTGGCCATTGCCGCTTCGCGGGCTATGATTCTCTCACTGCTTCATTGCAAGACCCCGAGGTGCCGCCCGTGCTCTCGATGACACTCGCTCCCCGCGTCCGCAATCTCGACGCCTTCCTCGCGCACTGCAACCGCCGGCGTTTCCCGGCGCGCAGCACCATCATCTACGCCGGAGACCAGGGCGACAGCCTGTTCTACATCGTCAAGGGATCGGTCACCGTGCTGATCGAGGACGACGAGGGCAAGGAGATGATCGTCGCCTACCTGAACCCTGGCGATTTCTTCGGCGAAATGGGCCTGTTCAAGCCCGAGGAGCGGCGCAGCGCCTGGGTGCGGGCCAAGACCGAGTGCCACGTGGCCGAGATCAACTACGGCAAGTTCCGCGAAATCAGTGAGCGCCACCCAGAGATCCTCTTCGAACTGGGCAGCCAGATGGCAGACCGCCTGCGCTCCACCACGCGCAAGGTCGGGGACCTCGCCTTCCTTGATGTGACGGGCCGCGTGGCGCGCACGCTGCTCGATCTCTGCAAGCAGCCAGATGCCATGACGCACCCCGACGGCATGCAGATCAAGATCACCCGTCAGGAGATCGGGCGCATCGTGGGATGCTCGCGCGAGATGGTGGGGCGCGTTCTGAAGACGCTGGAAGATCAGGGCCTGGTGCGCGTGAAGGGCAAGACCATGGTGGTCTTCGGCACCCGCTGAGCCGCAGCTAGCTACCCACGGCCTCTTCGAGCGCCGAGCGGATATCCGGGAAGCGGAAGAGGTAGCCCTCACGCTCTGCGCGTGCCGGCAACACACGCTGCCCGGTGAGCAGCAGCGTCGACATTTCCCCGAACGCGAGCTTCAGCACTGGCGCCGGCAGAGGCAACAAGGCCGGGCGATGCAGCACTTCCCCGAGCGCGCGGGCAAAACCCAGAGAGCTCACGGGCGAAGGCGCAGTCGCGTTGAACACACCCTGCAGATCCTCGCGCTCCAGCAGCCACTCGATCATGCCCAGCACATCGTCGCGGTGCACCCAGCTCATCCATTGACGCCCGTTCCCCACGGGTCCACCCAGACCCATGCGGAAAGGCGGCAGCATGCGCTGCAGGAAGCCGCCATCGCGCCCGATCACCAGCCCTATGCGCAGCACCACCGTGCGCACGCCCAGCGGCTGCGCCTGCAAGGCAGCCTCTTCCCAGCCACGGCAGAGTTCGTGCTGGTATTCACGGCGCGGGAGGCTTTCCTCCATGAGAAAGGTGTCGCCCTGATCGCCGTAAAAACCGATCGCAGAAGCGCTCAGCAACACGGCTGGGCGGCGCTCGGCACGCGCCATCCACGCCACCAGGTCGCGTGTGAGTCCGATGCGGCTCGCCGCGAGCAGCTCTTTGCGCGCGGGGCTCCAGCGCGCGGCTGCGATGGGCTCTCCTGCAAGGTTGATAACGGCATCGAAGGCATCCTGCGGGCCCAATTCCGCGAGCGAGGCGATGCATCGGGTGCCGGGAGGCAAAAGACGGGTTGCACTCGCGGGATCACGACTGAGCACCGTGAGCCCCGCGCCTGTTGCTGCCAGACGCTGGCAAAGCGCCTTGCCGATGAAACCGGTGCCACCGGTGACGAGACACTGCATCGGGCTTCCTTGGGCAACGGGCTGACGTTGAAGTAGTCTACGCGAGGCCCCATATCCCGGATGTCCGCAACGGAGACACTCCATGGCAGAGTCCGAGACCCCGCACCCCGACACGGA
>CAIXOY010000528.1 GCA_903921135.1 uncultured Gammaproteobacteria bacterium | reverse complement strand
CTCCATTTCCGCCTCGGTGACGGCGAGCAGCGCCTCGCGCGCCTGGGCGATGCAGTGACGAAGGCCGGCGAAATCCGCGGGTGGCGGCGTGAAGTCCGGCGCGAACACCCCGGCACGCACGCCCGCGATCGCCTGCGCCGAATGCCAGGCGCAGGAGGAAATCTGGTAGGCGAAGGGCTTCATGTCGGGTGCAAGGCGGGCCCCGATCAGCGTGTCCGCCGAGAGACCCTGCTGCTGGCAATGCGCCTCTGCCTTGTCGAGCAACGCGGCAACGGAGCCGAGGATCTGGAGTGCCGTCGGTATGGTGGCGGCGTGGAGCGAGAGCGGCATGTTCTGATGTCCTCAGCGTGATGGAAATGGGGAGCCACACCTGGCATCCCTGCAGATGTACGGGAGCATAAACGAGATCTGCCTCGCGCAACGGCCAGACCTCGCGCCCTGCCTCCGGACACACCCCGTTTTGCCCCGCCGCCACCGCATGCTAGCCTCGGCCCGTCCCCATCCGGCAGCACGCCCATGCACACCACCACACTCGATGACCTGCTCGCCAAAGACGCCATCCGCGAGCGCCTGCACGACTACGTGCGCGCCATGGATTGCATCGACGACGAGCTGGGCCGCTCGGTATTCCACCCGGACGCTCCGGCCGACTACGGCACGATCTACCAGGGCACGGGGCACGGCTTCATCGATTTCGTGCACATGGCGCACGTGGGGATGCTCTCGCACCAACACCAGCTCGGCAGCATAGGGATCGTGGTGCGCGGCGATCGCGCCGCAAGCGAGGCCTACGTGACCGTGACGCTGCGCATGCGCGCGGCAGACGGCGCACTGCAGGACTCGCGCAGTCACGGCCGCTACCTGGACGAATGGGAGAAACGCGAGGGCCGCTGGGCGATCAGCGCGCGGCGCTACGTGCATCTCTTCGACAATCTCGCGCCCGTGACGCTGCAGCAATTCCCGACGGAGGGAAGCCGCAGTCCCGAAGACCCCAGCTACGCGCTGTTCGCGGGCGGGCGAGGTTGAGGAATCTCAGGCAGCCTGTATCCGCACCGTCTGCGCCGGCACATCGAGGCGCGCCAGCAGTTCCTCCTGCCGCGCCAGTGCGCGTTCGAGATTGCGTTCTTTGACATGACCGAAGCCGCGGATCGCCATCGGCAACGCGGCGAGCTCCACAACAACTGCGAGATTGGCCGCCGTGAGCCGCGGCAGCAGGCGATCGAGCAAGGCCTCGTAGTCGCTTGCAAGTCCGCGCTCGATGCGTCGCTCCGCCGTGTAGCCGAAAGGATCGAAGCGCGTTCCGCGCAGGAAACGCAGCCGTGCAAGCAGCGCGAAAGCCCGCATCATCCACGGCCCGTACTCGCGCTTTCGCAGATGCCCCGTGACCGGATCCCGCTCCGAAAACAGCGGCGGCGCGAGATGGAACTTCAGCGTGTACTCCCCCTCGAACTGCTGCTCCAGCGCACGACGGAACTCGCCCGAGGTGTAGAGGCGCGCCACCTCGTACTCGTCCTTGTAGCTCATCAGCTTGAACAGTGAACGCATCACGGCGCGGGTGAGGGGCACATCGTCGCCTGCACCCGACACTGCCGTTTCCGCTGCGCGCACGCGCGCAACGGCCTGCGTATAGCGTGCCGCCCAGACGGCATCCTGATACTCCCGCAAGAAGCCCTCCCGCTCGGCGATCAGTGCATCGAGCGTGGGCTGCGGTGCAGGCTTGCCACTGCCGAATCCCGCAATCGCACGCACCGCCGCCTCGTCGTGCGCGGCGCGACGTCCCCACAAAAAAGCCTGCTGGTTGAATCGGACCTGCACGCCGTTCAGTTCGATGGCACGCGTGATCGCCTCTTCGCTGACGGGCACCAAGCCGCGCTGGAAAGCGAATCCGAGCAGGAACAGGTTGGCGGCAATCGCATCGCCGAGCAGTGCTGTGGCGATGGCAGTGGCATCCACGAAGGTGGTTTTCTCCTGTCCCACTTCTGCACGGATCTTGGCCTTCATGGCCTCGGTGGGAAAGACCACGTCAGGGTCGCGCGTGAACGCGGCAGTGGGCGCCTCGAAATCGTTCACCACTGCATGCGAGCGCTCGTCGTGAAGCTTCGCGAGCGGATCCTCGGCAGCGCTCACCACAAGATCGCAGCCCAGCAGCAGATCTGCATCACCCGCTGCAACGCGCACCGAGTGGATGTCCTCCTGCTTCGCGCCGATGCGCACATGGCTCACCACCGGACCGAACTTTTGCGCGAGCCCGCTCAGGTTGAGCACGGTGCAGCCTTTGCCTTCGAGATGCGCTGCCATACCGAGAATCGCGCTCACCGTGAGCACGCCCGTGCCGCCGATGCCGGTAATCACCGTGTTCCATGGCGTCGCGAGTGCAGGCAACACAGGCGCGGGAAGTTCTGCAAAGCCCGATGCGCCTTCTGCCGCACGACTCTTGCGGAGCCTGCCGTGCTCCACGGTGACGAAACTGGGGCAGAACCCCTTGATGCAGCTGAAGTCCTTGTTGCAGGCGCTCTGATCGATGGCGCGCTTGCGCCCGAAGGCGGTCTCTTTCGGCAATACCGAGAGGCAGTTCGACGCAACGCCGCAGTCTCCACAACCCTCGCAGACGAGTTCGTTGATGAAGACACGGCGGTCCGGATCCGGGAATTCGCCTTTCTTGCGACGCCTGCGTTTTTCGGCCGCACAGGTCTGGTCGTAGATGATCAGCGTGCAGCCGGGCAGCTCGCGGAATTCGCGCTGCACCGCTTCGAGATCGTCGCGGTGGTGGATCGTGAGGCCGTGGAAGTGACGCAACTCATGCGGGTACTTGTCGGGCTCGTCGCTGACCAGCGCGATGCGGTGCACGCCCTCGCCGTGCACCTGCTCCACGATCTGCGCGACCGAGAGCTGCCCGTCCACCGGCTGGCCCCCCGTCATGGCCACGGCGTCGTTGTAGAGCAGCTTGTAGGTGATGTTGACCTTCGAGGCGACCGCCGCGCGAATCGCCAGCAGCCCCGAGTGGAAGTAGGTGCCATCGCCCAGATTCTGGAAGACGTGCTTGGTGCTCGTGAACGGCGCCTGCCCTATCCACGAGGCGCCCTCCCCGCCCATCTGCGTGAAGGTCTCGGTGCGGCGGTCCATCCACGTCACCATGTAATGGCAACCGATGCCACCCAGTGCGCGGCTACCTTCGGGCACCACGGTGGAGGTGTTGTGCGGGCAGCCCGAGCAGTAATGCGGCGTGCGCTCGATGATCTCGCGCGGGGCGGCGAGCGAGCGCTCCTTGCGGTCGAAGAAATCGAGGCGCTCCTGCATGTCTTCGGATTGATAGAAACGGCGGATACGGCTCGCGATGGCGCGAGCCACCATCGCCGGCGTGAGCTCGGCGGTGTTGGGCAATAACGGCCGCCCCTCCTCGTCGAATTCGCCCACCACGCGCGGGCGCCGCTCCACCGGCCAGTTGTAGAGCTGCCCGGTCAACTGGTCCTCGATGATGCTGCGCTTTTCCTCGACGACGAGGATTTCTTCCAGGCCCTCGGCGAAGAGGTGCGTGCCCACGGGCTCCAGCGGCCAGGGCATACCGACCTTGAACACGCGAATGCCGAGTTCCGCTGCGCGGTTGCGGTCTATGCCAAGGTCTTCCAGACCCTGCAGCACATCGAGGTAGGCCTTGCCGGTGGTGATGATGCCAAGCCGCGGACGCGGCGCATCGATGGCCACGAAGTTGATGTTGTTCACCCGCGCGAACTCCCGCGCGGCGTAGATCTTGTAGTGGTTCAGGCGCTCTTCCTGCGCGAGCGGCTTGTCGGGCCAACGCGCGTGCACGCCGCCCGGCGGCAGGCGGAAGTCCTCCGGTACACGCACGATCACGCGCGAGGGGTCGATGTCCACGGAAGCAGAGGCATCGCAGTTCTCGGTGATGACCTTGAAGCCCACCCAGCAGCCGCTGTAGCGCGAGAGCTCCCAGCCGAGCACGCCGAGATCGAGGATCTCCTGCACGTTCGCCGGATTCAGCACGGGCGCTGAGGCACCCATGAAGGCGTGCTCGCACTGGTGCGGCAGCGTGGAGGATTTGCAGGCGTGGTCATCGCCCACCACCGCGAGCACGCCGCCGAACTTCGAGGTGCCTACCGCGTTCGCGTGTTTGAGCACATCCATGCTGCGGTCGAGCCCCGGCCCCTTGCCGTACCACATGCCGTAGACGCCATCGACGCGTGCGCCGGGGAACAGCGTGACCTCCTGCGTGCCGCGCACGGCGGTCATGGCGAGGTCTTCGTTTACGCCGGGCCGGAACACCACATTGTGGGCGTCGAGATGGCGCTTCGCCTTCCACAAGGCCTG
>CAIXOY010000527.1 GCA_903921135.1 uncultured Gammaproteobacteria bacterium | reverse complement strand
TGGCCGGTGCTGGGATGGAGTGTGCTCACGGGGTTCTCTGCCGGCCCGGCGGTGGAGCGGGCGCTGCAGGCGGGTTTGGGAGAGGCCTACCGCGACGCGGTTCCTGCAGCGGCTCGCGGGCGTTGGCGGGAGGCGCTGCGCTTTCGCGATTGGCGCAAACCTGCTGCCTTCGCACATCCCGATGTGGAAGTGATCCGTGGCGTTGCCTACGGGCCGGTCGGGGTGCGCCAGCAACTCGACATCTACCGCCCGCGCAGCATTCCGCCGGGCGGTTGTCCGGTACTGCTGCAGATCCACGGCGGGGCCTGGGTCATCGGCGACAAGGCGCATCAGGCGCTGCCGCTCATGTACCACCTCGCCAGCCGGGGCTGGATCTGTGTGGCCGCTAATTACCGCCTGAGCCCTTCAGTGGGTTTCCCCGTACACCTTGAGGACTGCAAGCGCGCGCTCTGCTGGATCCGCAGCAAAGGCGCCGAATACGGCATGGATACGCGATTCGTGGCCGTGACCGGCGGATCGGCGGGCGGACACCTCGCCGCCTTGATGGGCCTGACGGAAAACCGCCCGGAGCTGCAGACGGATCACCCCGGTGTGGATACCTCCGTGCAGGCCTGCGTGCCCTTCTACGGTGTGTACGATTTCCTCGCCCGCTATGAGCAGCACCCCAACGCTGACGTGGTCATCCGTTTCCTGAAGAACCGCGTGCTGCACGAGTCCCCCGAGCAGAATCCTGCGCTGTGGGATCTTGCCTCGCCCGTCACACAGATCCACGAGACCGCTCCCCCCTTCATGCTTGTGCATGGCCGTATCGACAGCCTCGCCGCGATCAACGACGGGAGGACCTTTGCGCAGCGGCTGCGACGTACCTCTCGCAAGCCCGTGGTGTTCGCCGAATTGCCGGGTGCCGAGCACGGCTTCGATTGCATGCACTCGCCGCGCACCGAGCGCGTGATCGATGGTGTGGAACGGTTTCTCGACTGGGTGCGGGCCAACCCGTGAGCGGTGCCGGCGAGGAGTTGCGCCCTGAGCTCGCGGAACTGCGCGAGCGGCTCGCACGCACCGAAGACGAGGCGCGCCGCGAGGCGCGCGAGCGACGTCACGCACGCGGGCAGCGCACGGCCCGCGAGAATCTCGCGGATCTGGTCGACCCGGATTCTTTCGTGGAGTACGGGCAACTGGCAGTGGCGGCGCAACGCAACCGGCGCGATTACCTCGAATTGCAGAGCGCGACCGCGGCCGATGGCGTGATCACGGGCATCGGCACCATCAATGCCGGAGCTGTGCCTGCGCAGGCCGCGCGGGCCGCTGTGGCGATATACGACTACTCGGTGCTCGCAGGGACGCAGGGTTTCTACCATCACCAGAAACTCGACCGTCTCTTCGATCTCGCAGGGCGTGAGTCCCTGCCCGTCGTGATGTTCACGGAGGGTGGCGGCGGGCGTCCTGGCGATACCGACGTCAGCACGCAGGTCGCCGGACTCTCCGTTCCCACCTTCGCACGCTGGGCCGCGCTGCGCGGCCGCTCACTGCGCATTGCCGTGAACAGCGGGTTCTGTTTTGCCGGCAACGCGGCACTCTTCGGCTGCGCAGACATCAGCATCGCCACGCGTGCGTCCTGGATCGGCATGGCGGGCCCGGCGATGATCGAGGGCGGTGGTCTCGGTGTACACGAGCCCACGGCCATCGGCCCGGCTGCCACGCAGGCACGCAATGGCGTTATCGACATCCTCGCGGAAGACGAAGCGGGGGCCACGCAGTCTGCCCGGCATGTTCTAGCCATGTTCCAGGGATGCCTTCCCGCAGGCGAAGCGCCCGCGCAGCAGGTGCTGCGGGAACTGATCCCGCCAGACCGACGCTTCCCCTATGACGTCCGCGCCGTCATCCGGACGGTTGCAGACGCAGGCAGCTGGATCGAACTCGGGCAGGACTGGGCGAAGGCCATGGTCACGGGATTCCTGCGTATCGCGGGCAGGCCCGTCGCGCTTCTCGCCAACGACTGCCGCGTGCTCGGTGGCGCCATCGACGCCGCCGCTGCCGACAAGGCCACCCGCTTCCTGCAACTGCTTGCGGCATATCCCCTGCCGCTGGTGTCACTGATCGATACGCCCGGTTTCATGGTGGGCCCCCGCAGTGAAGAGGAGGCCGCTGTCCGGCGCATGCCCGCGATGTTCACGGCGGGAGCGGCGATCCGCGCGCCGTGGCTCGCGGTGGTCCTGCGGCGCGGGTATGGGCTTGGCGCCATGGCGATGACGGGCGGGAGCTTTGCGCGCCCGCTGTGGATGGCCTCCTGGCCCACGGGCGAGTTCGGTGCGATGGGGCTGGAGGGCGCGGTGCGTCTTGGTTATCGAAAGGAACTCGATGCCATCGCGGATCCCGCAGAGCGACGCGCGCGTTTCGACGCGCTGCTCGCGCGCCTGTACGGGACGGGCAAGGCCATCGAGGCCGCCTCACATCTGGAGATCGATGCCGTCATCGATCC